>NZ_JBQHTK010000025.1:0-47180 GCF_052065755.1 Bariatricus sp. HCP28S3_D3
TTCCTTCTTACTGTTTTTAGGTTTGTTAAATCTGTCGATTCAACCGTTCTTGAAAAATCTCTTAAAGAATTTTCAGGGTTGTTGTCTATTGTTTAGTTATCAATGTTCTTTCTTCTCTGTCTCGCGACAGCTATATTAGATTATCACATCTTTCGACGTTTGTCAACAACTTTTTTTCACCAGACTTCTGCATACCGCCCCTGGCCTCTGTCTCAGCCCTTCTAAAATAAGTTATGACCCGTTGCCCGCCGTCTCATTTCTGAGTACTGACCAATCAACGAGTCATATCTTACCACTTCATTTTGAAATTGTCAATAATGTTTTTGTTTTTTATTTATTTCAGACAATTCAAACAATTTCATTGTTATATCGCTTCTTTCATGCTTTTCACATAGTCACTTACATATGGTACGCATTCTTCTCCATACTTTGCCACTATTTTGACAATCGCCGATCCTACAATCACTCCGTCAGCCACAGCTGCCATATCTTTTGCCTGATCCGGAGTCGCAATTCCAAATCCGACTGCACATGGAATATCGGACACTTCTTTCACTTTTCTGATCATTGCTCCAATATCGGTCTTGATTTCACTGCGCACTCCGGTTACCCCAAGCGATGATACACAATAAAGGAATCCTTCCGCCTCCCTGGCGATCATCTGGATTCTTTTGTCCGATGTTGGCGCGATCAGAGAGATTAATTCGATTCCGTATTCACGGCAGACATCTTCCAATTCTCCTTTTTCTTCATATGGCATATCCGGTACGATTACGCCGACCATTCCACATTCAACGCAACGTTCCATAAAATGCCTCTTCCCGTAACTGTAAATTGCATTTACATAAGTCATAAACACACGCGGCACATACATTTCATCTTTTATTTCTTTCATCGCGTCAAAAAGCTTGTCCGTTGTACATCCGCCTTTCAGCGCACGTTCATCTGCCTCCTGAATGACAGGTCCCTCCGCGATCGGGTCTGAGAATGGAATTCCCACTTCAATCAGATCAGCTCCTGCCTCCTGCATGGCAAGCAAGAGTTTTTTTGTTACATCCAGTGCAGGATCTCCTCCTGTGATAAATGGGATAAATGCTTTTTTATTTTTAAATGCTTCCTGAATCTTACTCATAGATTTCAACTCCTCTGTATCTTGCAATTGCAGCCACATCTTTGTCTCCGCGGCCGGAAATATTGATTACGATAATTTTGTCTTTTGACATGGTTGGTGCCAGCTTCATAGCATACGCCACCGCATGTGCACTTTCAACAGCCGGTATGATTCCTTCTGTACGTGACAGATATTCAAATGCATTAACAGCCTCTTCATCGGTGATCGGAACGTACTTGGCGCGTCCTTCTTCAGCCAGCATCGCATGTTCCGGTCCGATTCCCGGATAATCCAGACCTGCCGAAATGGAATATACCGGAGCGATCTGCCCATCTTTATTCTGGCAGAAGAGAGATTTCATACCATGGAAAATTCCTTTCGTTCCTTTCGCAATTGTTGCCGCATGTTTTTCGGTATCAATTCCCAGACCTGCAGCCTCACATCCAATCAGCTGTACCTCTTTATCCGGAATAAATTCATAAAATGCACCGATTGCATTGCTGCCACCGCCGACACATGCGATCACCGCATCCGGCAGTCTTCCTTCCTTTTCCATGATCTGTTCTTTGATTTCTTTTCCGATAACCTTTTGGAAATCCCGCACGATTGTTGGGAAGGGATGTGGACCCATGACAGACCCCAGCACATAAAGTGTGTCATCCATCCGGCTTGCCCATTCACGCATCGTCTCGTTTACTGCATCCTTGAGCGTCATAGTTCCCGTTGTAACCGGATGTACTTTGGCCCCCAGGAGTTCCATGCGATACACATTTAACGCCTGACGGTCGGTATCTTCTTTTCCCATGAAAATCTCACATTCCATATCCATAAGGGCTGCTGCTGTCGCTGTCGCAACGCCGTGCTGCCCGGCTCCTGTCTCTGCAATCACCCGTGTCTTTCCCATCTTTTTTGCCAGAAGGACCTGTCCCAGGACATTGTTGATCTTATGTGCGCCTGTATGGTTCAAATCCTCCCGTTTTAAATAGATTTTCGCTCCACCCAGATCTTCTGTCATTTTTTTTGCTTCATATAGAAGCGACGGACGTCCTGCATAATTTTTCAGCAGTTCATCCAGCTCCCGGTTAAATTCCGGATCATTTTTATATTTCTCATAGGCCTCTTCCAACTCATTCACCGCATTCATCAGCGTCTCCGGAACGTACTGGCCTCCATATACTCCAAATCTTCCTTTACTCATGTTCTCTAATCCTTTCCAAAAATTCTTTTATCTTTCCGGCATCCTTCCATCCATCTATTTCCACTGCACTGCTAACATCCACCGCATACGGATGACATACCCGTATGTTGTCTATTACATTCGACGCATCCAGCCCGCCGGCAAGGAAATATGGTTTCTTCAAATCTGGGATCATACCCTTGTCAAATGTCTTCCCACTTCCACCGTACATATCTTTTACATAAGTATCCAGCAGAAGGTAATCACACTCTGTTTTTTCTGTCTCAAGTATCTGTTCTTTCGACCTCACCCTGACAGCCTTGATCACCGGAATTTCGGGAAGCTGATTCTTCAGTTCTTTCATATATTCTTCGTCTTCATCGCCATGGAGCTGAACCATTTGTATGATTTCCTGTCTGCACAGACTGCGAATGATCTCCACATCCTCATTTACAAACACTCCGACTGCCGGAATATCTCTTCGCAATTCTTTTCGAAGCAACTTTGCTGTTTTACTGTCAACTTTCCGTTTGCTGTCTGCAAAAACAAATCCGACAAAATCGGGGTGAAATTCATTTACCATCGCAATGTCTTCTGCTCGTCTCAAACCACATATCTTTACTTTTACCATTCGGAATCCCTCCCGCGAAGAAGGCCTCCGTTCAGTTCCACGAGCATTGCTTTTTTATCCCGACTTCGCATCAGTGTCTCACCGATCAGCACTCCATTCACACCGGCTTCTTTGAGATTCCTGATATTCTCTGCATTTTGAATTCCACTTTCCGCCACAAACAATACATCCGGCGGAGCTAATTTTCTGAGGCGGACACTGTTTCCGATATCTACGGTAAAGTCTTTCAGATTCCGGTTGTTTACTCCGATGATTCTCGCCCCGGCTTCGATTGCGGACCGCATTTCCTTCTCGTCATGAACCTCAACCAGTGCAGATAATCCAAGTTCATCGCAGATATGAATATAATCCCGTACAGTTTCTGTATCCAGTATGGCACAGATCAAAAGTACCGCACTTGCGCCGAGCAATTTTGCTTCATATATCATATATTCATCCACTGTAAAATCTTTTCTCAGAACCGGGATCTTCACTTTACCGGTAATTTCTTTCAAATATACATTCTTTCCCATGAAATACTTTGGTTCCGTAAGGCAGGAGATTGCCGACGCACCTGCCTTTTCGTATTCTTCTGCAATCTTCAGATAAGGGAAATCCTCTGCAATCACTCCCTTGGACGGAGATGCTTTTTTCACTTCACAGATATAGTGGATCCCGGGTTCTTTCAACACTTTTTCAAATGGAAATCCGGTGTCCGTTTTGCATGAAAGTGCAAGTCTTCTTATCTCGTCCGGCGAAAGCTCTTTCTTTGCCTCTTCTATTCGAAGCCGTGTATATGCTGCTATTTTATCCAATATCATCCTGTTTTCCCCTATTCCTTTGCTGCTGCCTGGGTAGCATCACGGAATTCTTCGTATTTGGCAAGTGCTTTTCCGCTCGTGATCAAATCTCTTGCCATTTCAATTCCGTCAGCCAGCGTAATTCCATCGATTCCAAGGTATAAGCTCATTCCGGCGTTCATCAGTACCACATCACGTTTTGCACCGATTTCTTTGCCAGTTAAAATATCCATCGTAATTTGTGCATTTTCTTCCGGAGTTCCGCCAATCAGTTCTTCCAGCGGGCATCTGGTTAATCCAAACTGCTCGGGACTGATCGTATAGGAAGTGATTTTCCCAAACCGGATTTCATAAACATCGGTCTCACCGGTCAGTGTGATTTCATCCAGACCATCCTCACCGCACACTGCCACACCGCGGGTCACCCCAAGATTAGCCAGAACCTGAGCCAGCGGTTCAGCCAGTTTTTTATCATAAACACCAAGAAGCTGCATCGTTGCTCCGGCAGGATTGGAAAGAGGTCCGAGGATGTTGAACACGGTGCGGACTCCCAGTTCTTTTCTGACCGTCGCCGCATATTTCATGGAAGAATGGTAAACAGGTGCAAACATGAAGCAGATTCCCGTTTTGTTCAATACTTCCTCATTCTGCTGTGCGGAAAGTGCAACCTGTATTCCCAGTTTTTCCAGAACATCTGCTGCCCCGCTCCTGCTTGAAACACTCCGGTTACCATGCTTAGCTACCGGCACACCACCTGCCGCCACGATAAATGCAGAAGTTGTGGAAATATTAAATGTTCCCACCTGATCGCCACCGGTCCCCACGATATCAATAACCTCTCTCTCCGGCTGGATCTTAATACCTTTATCACGCATTACATTGGCAAACGCCGTAATTTCTTCGATTGTCTCTCCCTGCATACTGAGTGCCATCAGGAACCCACCCATTTGCGCCTGTGTAGCGGTTCCATCCATCATTTCCTCCATGACACCTTTTGCTTCTTCATAAGTAAGATTTTCCTTTTTGCTTAATTTTGCGATTGCTTCTCTGATCATTTCATTTACCTCCTGCGGTCTTATTTTCATATTTTACTATGCTGAACCAGATTATAAGAAAAACTGTCATAATTATCGATCAAAAGTATCATGATTCCAACACCTCCCCTGCGCATTTGATTGCGTTCATAACTGCGGCCGCTTTATTTGCCGATTCCTCATATTCTTTTTCCGGAACACTGTCGGCTACAATTCCTCCTCCCGCCTGTACATATACCTTTCCGTCTTTTTTCACTGCCATACGGATCGCGATACAGGTATCCATATTCCCTGTAAAATCAAGGTATCCCAACGCTCCGCCGTAGATTCCTCTTTCCTCACTCTCCATCTCTTCAATGATCTCACAGGCACGGATCTTCGGCGCACCGGAAAGCGTCCCTACCGGAAGAACCGACTCAATCGCAGACAGTCCGTCACATTCGTCTTTGATATCTGCTTCCACCTGTGAACAGATGTGCATGATCTTGGAATATCTGTGGATCATCATATACTCTGTCACTTCAACAGAATTGAATTTCGCGATTCGTCCCAAATCATTTCGGCCCAGGTCCACCAGCATATTGTGCTCTGACAATTCCTTCTCATCTGCCAGTAGGTCTTTTTCCAGTTCTTTATCTTCTTCCTCCGTTTTTCCTCTTGGTCTGGAACCAGCCACAGGAAATGTCGTCACTCTGCCATTCTGGAGACGAACCAGTGTTTCCGGCGACGTACTCATGATCTCTTCTCCGTCAATATGCATATACACCATATAAGGGGATGGATTTGTCGTCCTCAGAAACCGGTATGGATTGATCAGGCTTCCTTCATACGGACTGGTAAACTGTCTGGATATAACCGCCTGGAAAATGTCGCCGTCCACGATGTATTTCTTGGTCCGTTCAACCAGTCGGCAATACTCTTCTTTTGAGACGTTGCAGGTAAATTCGATCCTGCTCGATCACGACTTTACCGTCACTGCAGTACACGCGCATCAGAGGATCATATCCCAGGAACGAATACCTGCCCCATTTTTCCCCGCCTTCAATACTTTCCAGCAGATAATGCCGTTTACTCACAGCCGCAATTTTCCGAAGCAAGGTGATCGGCGTAACAACATCTGCGTAGATTTCACGGCATACCGGAATGATGTCATAATCTGATGCAAGTTTCAGGATTTCATTACAATCTGGATACATGTACGCTCCTCCTAATTCAAAAAGTATTTGTTTTGTGGACCTTTTTTTCATAAGCATGGCACAAAAAAAAGCTCCTGTCCCCTCTTAAAGGGACAAAAGCTTAAATCTTCTGCGGTACCACCCAATTTGTCAATATACTGACCACTCTGTTATGTACTAACATACATATCTATTTGATAACGGGCTAGAATCCCGTCAGCGTCTACTCGCAAATATATGATATTCTCAAAATTTGCTTTCAAGCTGCCCTCACAAGTCCATTCAGTAAAAACTCTTGCCGCTGCCTTTCCACCATCCGGCAGCTCTCTGGGAACAAATATCTTTACCTACTCCTCTTGTTCATCGGTTTAGTGTTTTAATTTACTACAGTATATTCCGATATTTTCCAAATGTCAATTGATTTATTTTATTATAAATCTTCGTTTATATCAGAAAAGCCGGATCGCCTCATTGATATTTTTTACACCAATGATCTGTATGCCTTCGATGTTCTTCACACTGTCATAAGAGACAGCCGGCATGATACAGGTCTCAAATCCAAGCTTTTTTGCCTCCTGCACGCGCTGTTCCGGCATACTGACTGCCCGTACTTCTCCGCTCAGTCCAACCTCTCCGAATACAATCGTTCTCTCATCCAGTGGTCTGTTTTTATAGCTGGATACGATTGCCATCACAATTCCCAGATCGACCGCCGGCTCATTGATCTTAATTCCGCCTGCAATATTCACGTATGCATCATAGTTTGCCAACCGGTAACCGATCCGTTTCTCGAGTACCGCCATCAGCAAATTGACACGATTGTAATCCGTTCCAGCCGCAGTCCTCCTGGGTATGCCTAAATTACTTTCGCACACAAGAGCCTGTATTTCCAGAAGGATCGGCCTGGTCCCTTCCATGGAACATGCCACGACGGATCCCGACGCATGTTCCGGCCTGCCGTCCAGCATAAATTCCGATGCATTTTTCACCTCGCGCAGTCCGTCCTGACGCATTTCAAATACACCAATCTCATTGGTTGAACCGAAACGATTCTTCACCCCCCTGAGGATCCGGTACGATGCATGCCGGTCCCCTTCGAAATAAAGCACTGTGTCCACCATATGCTCCAATACTCTCGGACCCGCAACCGTACCTTCCTTCGTCACATGCCCTACAATAAATATCGTGATACACAGGCCTTTTGCAAGCTGCATCAGAGCATTGGTCGCCTCCCGGACCTGTGACACACTGCCCGGTGCAGACCCCACCTCTTCGCTGAACATGGTCTGAATCGAATCGATCACGACCGTTTCCGGTCTTTCTCTCTCGATTGCCTGACGGATCAGTTCCAGATTGGTCTCACAGAGCAAAAGCAGATGTTCCGTAAATTCTCCCATGCGCTGTGCACGCAGCTTGATCTGCCGCAGTGATTCTTCTCCCGAAATATAAAGCACCTTCTTCTCCGTGCGTGCCAGTTCACGGCAAACCTGCAGAAGCAATGTTGATTTGCCGATCCCCGGATCACCTCCGACAAGAATCAAAGAACCGGGAACGATCCCGCCTCCAAGCACACGATCCAGTTCATTAATATGAGTACTTACTCTCTCTTCTGCTTCCGTTTGCACCTGGGAAAGCGGAACTGCGCGTAGTTCCTTCCTGTCCTTCACGGCAACCGTTTTCGCCATCGTTACCCTTTCTTCAACAAAAGTATTCCATTCCTTGCACATGGGACACTGTCCCAGCCACTTTGACTCTTCATGTCCACAATTCTGACAGAAAAAAACTGTCTTCTTCCCTTTTGCCATATTTCCTGCTTTTCCTTTCTCACGCTGCGGTTCACAGACAGATTCAATTCCAGTGACAGGAAAAGGGCTGCATCAAACAGCCCTTCTCTCAAAATCACTATGTATCCGTGTCCTATTTCTTAACGATTTCTACTTCAACGCTTTCTTTCCCTAATTCTGCACTGATACTGAGTTTTGCACTTAAATTCGTTGACATATCTCCGACATTTACATCATTCATGTAAACTGTATATTCGCTGTCCGCTTCCAGTTCCAGCGTAATCTGCGCATCCCCTTCACCGGATACTTTGAACGAAACTACATTTTCAGAGACTTTGAAATTCTCAACGGCAGTTCCTGGCACAGATTCGTATACAAACATTCCGTTTTTCTCTAATTTGGTAATCTCTTTGAACGTCTTAACTTTATATAAATCTCCCTGAAATTCAAAACCATCTTTCTTCGTCTTTTCCGCAAGACTGTAATCTCCAAAGCTAAGTGTTCCGTCAGTCTCGCTCTTAATAAGTTCCTTGATTAATGCCATTTCCATGTTCCTCCTAATGGTATTCTCTTTTGAGTTAATCTTATTATACCATATCCCTTTTCTTTTTCTAGTTGTTTATTCCCTTTGTAGTAAATTTTATTTCTTTTTTAGAAATTCCGGCTTCCACATGATCGCCCCGTTTGATTTCACCGCTCAGGATCGCCTCCGCCAGTTTATCCTCCAGCTGATTCTGCACGGCTCTTCTAAGCGGCCTTGCACCGTATTTCTTATCCGTTCCGGTTTCGACGATGTGCTTTTTCACTGAATCGCGGATCACGAGCGTGATATCCAGCTGTTCTTTTGCACGCTGTGTCACTTCCTTGCACATCAGACCCACGATCTTCTTCATATCATTCTCACCGAGCGGGTGGAATACAATAATCTCGTCAATACGATTCAGGAATTCCGGACGAAACAGCTGCTTCACTTCATCCATAACGTTAGACTTCATGCGCTTATAATCGCCCGCCACATCTTCCTGCTGCGTAAAGCCGAGCTTCTTCGGTTCAATGATCGCTTTCGCTCCGGCATTGGAAGTCATGATGATGACTGTATTGCGGAAATCCACTTTTCTCCCCTGAGAATCTGTAATATGCCCGTCATCCAGCACCTGCAGCAGGATATTGAACACATCCGGATGTGCTTTTTCAATCTCATCAAACAGGATTACGGAATATGGATTTCTGCGCACTTTTTCACTGAGCTGTCCGCCATCATCATGTCCCACATATCCCGGAGGCGCCCCAATCATTTTTGCGACGCTGTGTTTCTCCATGTATTCTGACATATCAACCCGGATCATATCCTCTTCATTTCCAAAAAGTGCCTCTGCCAGTGCTTTCGAAAGTTCGGTCTTACCGACTCCGGTAGGCCCAAGAAACAGGAAAGAACCAATTGGCCTCTTCGGATCTTTCAGACCAACTCTTCCTCTCTTGACAGCTTTCGCCAGAGCCTTCACAGCTTCCTCCTGGCCGATGACTCTCTTCTCCAGTGTCTTTTCCAATTTTCCAAGTCTTGCCGTCTCTGTCTCGTTCAGTCTGCTCAACGGGATTCTTGTCCAGGCAGAAATCACCTCAGCCACATCCTCTTCTGTAACCGATACCTTTTTATTCTCGTGGCTCTTCTCAAACCGGGCTTTTGCCTGCTCCAGTTTCTTCATGGTTTCCTTCTGTTCCCGATGGAGGCGCGAAGCTTCTTCCATGTTCCCGGTTTTAATACAATTTTCTTTCTCGGCGCCAAGATCCTTATAAAGTATCTCTAATTTTGCAATATTCTCCGGTACTTTGAAGCCTCTGAGCTTCACCTTGGAACAGCTTTCGTCCAACACATCAATTGCTTTATCAGGCAGAAACCGGTCATTAATATAACGGCATGACAAATGAACTGCGGCCCTCAGTGCTTCTTCTTCAATCTCCACTTCATGATGTGCCTCATATTTTTTCTGGAGCCCTTTCAGGATCACAAGGCATTTTTCCTCATCCGGCTCTTCTACCGTCACCGGCTGAAAACGCCGCTCCAGCGCAGCATCTTTCTCAATATATTTGCGGTACTCCGTCAGTGTCGTCGCACCGATCAGCTGCAGCTCTCCGCGTGCGAGAGAGGGTTTCAGAATATTGGACGCATCGATAGCCCCTTCAGCCCCACCTGCTCCGATGATCGTATGCAGCTCGTCCAGAAACAGGATCACATTGCCGGATGCCTTTACTTCCCGGATCAGCTTCTTCATACGTTCCTCAAATTCACCTCTGTATTTTGATCCTGCAATCATGCCCGGAAGATCCAGCACAAGAATCCTCTTGTCCCGCATACTCTCCGGTACGATCCCGTCTGCAATCTGCATTGCAAGCCCTTCCACGATCGCAGTCTTACCGACACCCGGCTCTCCGACCAGACAAGGATTATTCTTGGTTCTGCGGCTCAAAATCTGCATGATCCTTCCGATTTCCTCCTGACGCCCGATCACCGGATCCAGCTTGCCTTCTCTGGCCTCCTCCGTCAGATCTGTGCTGTACTGTTCGAGGATTCCTCCCTGACCTTCTCCTTCACGCTGACTTTCCATATATTCTTTCGGATCCTCACCCATAGCCTGCAGAAGATCCTGAAACACCTTTTGAATATTGACATTCAAGGTCATAAGCATTTGGGTTGCCACACAGTCACCGTCTTTGAGCATCGCCAAAAGCATATGCTCCGTCCCGATCTTTCTGGATCCGAAATGTGCCGCCTCATTCTTGCTTTCCTCCAAAATGTATTCCAGTCTGGGGCTTCTTTCGATTCTTCGTCTGTCAGGTGTTCCTCCTGCCGGACTGGATATCAGCAGATCCATCGCTTTTTCCATCTGCTCTTCGTCCACTTTATTCTTGTCAAGTACCTGACCTGCAACTCCTGTATAGATTCTCTTCAATCCGAAAAGAAGATGTTCCGTCCCGATATATGGATGCCGGTTCGCCTCCGCAATCTCCTTTGCCATATTCAGCGCTTCCTGCGCCTGCTTTGTATACTGATTCTCTGTCATAACCTCGTAAGTCTCTCCTTATCTCTTATTAATCCGGTCTCACCACTCATGCAGTACTGCCGCATGACAGCCTTTACAGGCATCATTTATATTCTTCATAAATCTCATCTACCAATTCATGTACTTCTTCCCGGGTGATTCCTTTGCAGCTCCCCTTTGCCAGAAGAATCCGGAGCTGCTCCTTCATATCCTGAAGCGCCTGAATCTTATTGACATCAATACAGATCACGGCACCCTTTCTCCTGTCCAGCTGAATAAATCCTTCTTGTCTTAGTACATTATATGCTTTGTTTACCGTATGCATGTTGATCCCGATATTCTCGGCGAGTGTACGAACCGAAGGAAGCGGATCACCTTCGTGGATCGTGGACGTTGCAATCCCCATAATAATCTGATTTCTCAATTGCAAATAAATCGCTTCATCACTGTTAAAATCAATCTCTATCAGCATAAAAATTCCCTCTTTACTTTTTCTTTTGCTGTTTTTTGTTATATTCATGTTAGCACAGAAGGCATTTTTTGTAAAGTAATAAAGATGATCCCGCCATGAACCAAAAACGATCCATCGGTTCTTTTTGGCGTATGCATGACAAAAAAGGGACTGTGCATTTCACACAATCCCTTAAATCTGTTCGGGTTAACCGACGATCAGGCCTTCTTTTTCCATCACATCAACGACTTGATTTACATATTTTTCACACAGTTCATCCGTGGTGGCTTCCACCATAACACGGATTACCGGTTCTGTTCCGCTTTCGCGTACCAGAATACGTCCGTCATCTCCAAGTGCCTCTGAAACCGTAGCAACTGCTTTTACCACTTCCGGATTCTCCCGTGCCGTCTTCTTGTCAGATACTCTCACATTCTTGAGGAGCTGCGGGTAAATGGTCACATCCTCCGTCAGCTTTGCAAGAGACTGCTTCGTCTCCATAATCACTTCCATAATCATAAGAGAAGTCAGGATTCCGTCACCGGTCGTAGCATGTTTGCTGAAAATAATATGACCGGATTGTTCGCCGCCCAGCATGAAATTATTCTGGACCATATTCTCATAAACGTATTTATCGCCAACCTTTGTCTTTTCATAACGGATTCCAACTTTGTCACACGCCTTATAAAGACCGATATTTGACATGATCG
Organism: Bariatricus sp. HCP28S3_D3; assembly: GCF_052065755.1. Classification (NCBI taxonomy): domain Bacteria; kingdom Bacillati; phylum Bacillota; class Clostridia; order Lachnospirales; family Lachnospiraceae; genus Bariatricus; species Bariatricus sp. HCP28S3_D3. The sequence goes on from NZ_JBQHTK010000025.1 coordinate 11,891, forward strand.
TTGTCACGATCGTATCTCCGTTAAGCTGTCCGCGCTCTTTTAAATATTTTCCACAGACATACAGAATCAGGTCTCCATCAACGACATTGCCGTTCTCATCGACCGCGATACAGCGGTCTGCATCTCCGTCAAATGCAAATCCTACATCCAGTTTCTTCTCTTTCACAAATTTCTGCAGCACTCCGATATGTGTGGAGCCACAGTTTGTATTGATGTTCGTTCCATCCGGCTCGTTGTTGATCACATAAGTCTTAGCTCCAAGTGCATCATAAACACTTTTCGCAATGGCAAATGCACTTCCGTTCGAACAGTCAAGTCCGATACGCATATCCTTGAAAGAGCGTGTGGCCAGCGAGATCAGATGTCCGATATACCGGTTTCTTCCCGCCGCATAGTCAATCGTTCTTCCAATCGCTTCCTTCTGTGCAAGCGGAATTTCTCCTGTTTCCCCATCGATATAAGCTTCAATCTTATCTTCGACTTCTGCCTCCAGTTTGTGTCCTTTTCCATTAATTACTTTGATACCGTTATCATAGAATGGATTATGGCTGGCGGAAATCATAATACCGCAGTCAAAATCTTCGGTTCTCGTCACATAAGAAACGCTGGGGGTTGTCGTTACATGCAGAAGATACGCATCTGCTCCGGAAGCAGTAAGCCCTGCTGCCAGTGCATATTCAAACATATAGCTGCTCCGTCTGGTATCCTTGCCGATCACGATTCTCGCCTTGTGCTCCTGCCCGTAATACCATCCCAGATATCGTCCAACTTTGAATGCATGCTCTACTGTCAAATTCACATTTGCTTCCCCACGGAAGCCATCTGTTCCAAAATATTTACCCATATAATTATCTCCTTCGGCCTATCTTTGGCTGATTGACCGTTTTTTTTGCACAATCAGTCACTTATGGAGTCTATTATAGCGTCCTTTTAATAATTACGCAACATATTTTCATATCTGTTTAACATTTTACACTTTGTAAGCTTACTTTTTTAAGCTTCGGAAGCGAAACGTTTACTCTGCTCCCGAATCAGTTCCATATCATCAAAATAGTTGATCTTCATGGATTCTTTCACTTCTTTCAGTGTCTGAGCAGCCACTTTCTCCGCTTCGATACTGCCTTTACGAAGGATCTCGTAAATTTCCGGTATCCTCTTCTCCAGTTCTTTTCTTCTTGCACGAATCGGCGCAAGTTCTTCCTGCATGATTGCATTCAGGAACCGTTTCACCTTCACATCCCCAAGTCCGCCTCTCTGGTAATGTGCCTTCAGCTCATCCAGGTTCTGATAGTCAGGAAGATATTTGGCAAAATGCTCATCCCGACAGAATGCATCCAGATAAGTAAACACACAGTTTCCTTCCACCTGCCCAGGATCAGATACTTTCAGATGGTTCGGATCGGTATACATACTCATAATTTTCTTCTGAACCTCTTCCTCCGTATCAGATAAATAGATACAGTTGCCGAGGGATTTACTCATTTTTGCCTTTCCGTCAATTCCAGGAAGTCTGCAGCAGCTTTCATTCTCCGGGATCAATGCTTTCGGCATTACCAATGTATCCCCGTAAACTGTGTTAAACTTATGAACGATTTCACGGCACTGTTCGATCATCGGGAGCTGATCCTCTCCGACCGGAACGGTTGTCGCTTTAAATGCTGTAATATCCGCAGCCTGACTGATTGGATACGTGAAAAATCCAACCGGAATACTTGCTTCGAAATTCCGCATCTGTATCTCGGATTTTACAGTAGGGTTTCTCTGCAGACGTGACACCGTCACCAGATTCATATAATAGAAAGATAATTCTGTTAATTCCGGAACCTGGGACTGGATAAATAATGTAGATTTTTCCGGATCCAGTCCGCAAGACAGGTAATCCAATGCCACTTCAATGATATTCTGCCGTACTTTTTCCGGATTATCCGCATTGTCTGTCAATGCCTGGGCATCTGCAATCATAATAAAAATCTTGTCATATTCTCCGGAATTCTGCAGTTCCACTCTTCGTCTCAGAGAACCAACATAATGTCCTACATGAAGACGGCCGGTCGGTCTGTCTCCTGTTAAAATTATTTTTTCCATTTTCTGTATTTCCTCTCTGCCTCTTCTTTATAATATGCTGATTCAGCCTATTCTGTCTTCTCTTCTTCTACCGGAAGTTCCGATGTACAATGGGCACATCTGGTTGCTTCGATCGGAATCTCTGAACAGCAGTACGGGCACTTCTTCGTCGTCGGTGCCGGTGCTTCTTCTGCTTCTTTTCTGAGCATTTTCGCGCTCAATGTATTCATGAGTTTCACAAAGCAGAAAATAATGAATGCCATGAGCAGGAAGTTGATCACTGCAGTGATAAAATTACCATAATTAAGATAAGACGGTTCTTCTCCCTCTGTCAGAGCAAGCTTCCATGATGAAAAGCTGATGCCTCCTGTAATCACGGTAATGACAGGCATCACAACATCTCCTACTAATGAACTCACGATACTCTGGAAGGCGCCGCCTATGATAACACCGACTGCCATATCCATGACATTACCACGGCTGATAAATTCTTTAAATTCCGCAACAAATCCTTTCTTAGCCATAATTTTTCCTCTCTTTCGTATAATACTACATGTATTCTACCGCTTTTAACTGATACAAGCAACCATTTTTTACCATGGTAAATCCCTGGTTCCCTTTACCTAAAAATCTTTATTCTTTTTATAGAATCAACTGGGCAGCAAGACCGCAGAACACACTGATTCCATATAGCGATGCTACGGTCATCAGATTCACTTTCCAGTTCTTATTTGTACGAAACAATACAAGGAGCCCCACACCGGCACAGGACAACAGCCCCGCCAGCATACTTCCCACCGAAAGAACCCCTTCCAGATAAAATGTTGTAATCATAACCGAAGATGCACAGTTTGGAACCAGCCCGATCAAAGCAGTCAGAAGGATACTTCTTACCGGATGTGCGGCTGCCGCTCTGACGACCTGTTCCATTCCGATCCCTTCTACCAGTGCATTCAATGCCAGCGTTACTAAAAAAACAAACAGCACCGTCTGCAGAGAATGTGTCACTGCGGATTTCAGGATGCTCCCCTCTTCGCAGTGGCAGTGATCCCGTTCACAGATTTCATGAATATGCAGTCCTTTCTGTGTCCCGCCAGTGCGCATTCTAACCACGATATCAACAAGGATTCCCGCTATTACACCGATGAATATCTTCACACCAAGAATCCAGACAATTTCTTTTGCTTTTGTACGCTCTGAAATGAGAATCGGCAGCATTTCGTCCGAAGTAGACAGAAATACCGCAATCATCGTTCCAATCGTTATGACCCCGCCCGAATAAAGGCTTGCCGCAGCAGCCGAAAATCCGCACTGTGGGACAACACCAAGGATTCCCCCGATCAGCGGTCCCTTTTTACCTGCTCCAAGCAACATATTCACAGTCTTTTCCCCTGCTTTATTTTCCAGGTACTCCATTGCCAGATAAGTCAGAAACAAAAACGGAATCAGTTTCGCCGTATCAATCACTGCATCCATAAAAATATCTATCATAAGCTCCATATCATCCACCCTTTCCGAATGGTGTATATTCTACCTTACCACGGGACGAAAATCAAGGGAAAAATGAGCAATTCATTTTTCCCTTGACCATATCTTTTATTTTGTTTTCAGAGTCCTCATCGAATTCAGGATCGCAATTACTGAAACTCCGACATCCGCAAATACTGCTTCCCACATATTCGCCATGCCGAGCGCTCCAAGGAACAGAACCAGAGCCTTCACAGTCAGTGCAAATACAATGTTCTGTTTTACGATCTTCATTGTCTGACCGGCGATCCGGATGACAGACGGAATTTTCATGATATCGTCATCCATCAGAACAATGTCCGCAGCTTCGATCGCCGCATCCGATCCCATGCTTCCCATCGCAATTCCAATGTCCGCTCTTCCCAGCACCGGTGCATCGTTAATACCGTCACCGACAAATCCCAGACGTTCCTTCTCTCCAAGTTCTGCAAGAAGACCTTCCACTTTCTCGACTTTATCACCCGGGAGCAGTTCGGTGTAGACCTGATCGATCCCCAACTCCGCTGCAACCGCTTCTCCGACCTCTCTGCGGTCTCCGGTGAGCATGACCGTCTTCCTTACACCGCTGTTCTTGAGCTGCCGGATTGCCCGCTTTGCTTCCGGTTTCACCGTATCTGCGATCACGATCGCTCCGAGGAACAGATTCTGTTTTGCCACATATACGACGGTTCCCGCCTCATCGCACGGCTCATACCAGATTCCTTCCCGTTCCATCAGCTTTGCATTTCCGGCATAAACGATCTCGCCGTCGATCACAGAGCGGATTCCATGACCCGGGATTTCTTCACTGTCTTTCACCCGCTCCATGGAAAGCTCCTCTTGACATGCTGCACGCAACGCTCCTGCGATCGGATGATCGGAATACCCTTCCGCCAGTGCCGCAAGCTCCAGGATTTCCGACTCATTTCCCTCATTTACAATGACCTTGTTCACGGCAAATTCTCCCCGCGTCAAAGTACCTGTTTTATCAAAAACGATCGTCTTCATCTCAGACAGGATTTCCAGATAATTGCTTCCTTTGACCAGCACGCCCTGTCTGGAGGCAGCGCCGATCCCGCCGAAGAATCCGAGCGGCACGGAGATTACAAGTGCACACGGGCAGGAAATAACCAGAAAAATGCAGGCCCGCTTCAGCCATTCTGTAAACGGCTGTCCGAACAGAAGGGTAGGAAGTATCGCCAGCAGCACTGCGGCACATACTACCACAGGTGTATAATATTTCGCAAATCTGGTGATAAAATTCTCTACTTTCGCCTTCTTGCTGCTCGCATTTTCCACAAGCTCAAGGATCTTGGAAACAGTAGAATCGTCAAACTCTTTTGTGACCTGTACTTTTAAAAGTCCGCTTCCGTTCACACATCCGCTGATGATCTCGCTTCCTTCCCGTACTTCACGGGGTACCGATTCTCCGGTGAGTGCCGATGTATCGATAAAAGAATTCCCGGAAAGAACGATTCCGTCAAGCGGAATTCTTTCGCCGGCTTTGATAACAATCACATCTCCGATCCCCACATCATCCGGATCCACCTGTGCCAGTTGTCCTTCCTGCTCGATATTCGCATACTCCGGACAGATATCCATCATCTCACTGATCGACTGACGAGATTTGCCCACCGCATAACTCTGGAACAACTCTCCCACCTGATAGAACAGCATTACAGCTACCGCTTCCGAATACTCTCCGACTCCCAGCGCACCAAATGTGGCAATACACATCAGAAAATTCTCATCAAATACCTGCCCGTGGCAGATATTTCTGATTGCCTTGTAAATGATATCCCATCCAATGATCGCATAAGGGACCAGAAAAAGGAGGAACTTCACCGGCCATGGTGTCTGGAACTCCAATTTTCCCATATGTTCCAGTACAAAAAGCGGTATATAAATGATTGCTGCTGCTATAATACGATAAAGCACTGTTTTCTGTTTCTTCGTCATCTCCTGCACCTCTTAGCCTGACTTTCTTGCCTTCATCCGTTACAGCTGAATCTGACAGTCCGGCTCCACTTTCTTACATACTTTCACAACTTCCTGCATAATCTCATCAAATCTGGCATCGTCCGCATCAATTGTCAGCTTCTGCATCATAAAGCTTACCGTTGCATCATTCACGCCATCCAGCTTCTTGATTGCAGCTTCCATCTTCGCCGCACAATTTGCACAATCCAGATCTACCATTTTAAATTTTTTCTTCATATGTATAATCCTCCTGAAAATATTTTTGAACATATGAGCAATTGTTCATATGTTTATAATACTCTCATTTTCCGGAATAGTCAATACCTGATTTATATAATACTTATATATATCAATACCACAAATGAATTTCTTTTTCATTTATCACAACACATGAGCAAGAACAAAAAGACAGTGGGAGGTGTGCCTCATATACAGGGCACACCTCCCACCGTCCAAGACGATCCATTTACCACCAACACCTTTTCTCACCATAACACCGTAAATTACCACCAGATCAGATAAATCAGCGTCAGCGTCAGCCCGATACAAAAGAGCATCAGGCCAAATGACAGGCTTCGTTCAATAACCCGGTTATTTTCCTTAAACTCTTCATTTCTCACTGCCATCTCGTGAACATAGTCACGATAAACAGGATGTTTTCTCCGGACAGTATGATTCTTCACAGTTTGCACGGCATTCAGTATTTTTCCAAGTATTTCGGTTAGTATATTTCCTTCTTCACGTTCATGAGGCAACGGACTGTCATGGTAAATGGTTTTCCGCAAAAGCACAACAATCCCATCCAATATGGTATCCAAAATTCTGCTTAATATTCTTCCTGCCGACGGAAGAATTCCCAGGACCACAGGACGATAGATCAGATTTTCCAGATCCAGCCATTTTGGCCACAGATCTACATACTGTACCGTTCCATTTTCCATCTTTCTCATAAGAACTTTCCGTACGATCAGAACATAGACCGCTGCCCCGATTCCGACAGAGATCACCATTCCAAGGAGATTTTCCGGTGCGAAATAGCTCACACGCTCTCCTGTTTCCTGCAGATTCATGAAGCTCTGTGCATAGGTGGCTGCACGATCCATCAGACTATGCGGGAACAATCCCCAGATCAAAAGAATCACAGCACTTGCAGCAAGGGCGAATCCGGATTCCCGATTCATAAACTTCTCAGTCTCATCAAAGGATTTCTGTTTTTCAGAATCTGTGTTTTCTTCTACAAAAACTGCCACATAAAGCTTCGTCATATAAGCAACAGTCAGCCCGCCGGAAATCAGGAACAGGATCTCGATCATTTTCCCCGGCATTCCTCCGCCGAATTCCACGATACTCTCATGAAGCAGCGTTTTGCTGATATAGCCGCTGAAGAAAGGAATTCCCGCGATAGCAAGTGCTCCTGTCAGAAAGATTCCCTTGAAAAGCGGCTTGTTTCGTCCAAACCCGCGGATTTCGTTTAAATTCAGTGCATGCGTATTCATGTAAATTACGCCTGCTGCCATAAAAAGCACCAGTTTGATCAGAGAATGATTGACCATATGGAGAAAGGTTCCGTGCACGGCAAGCGCCTGTTCCGTTTCCAACAGTCCCTGCATGCCGATGCCCACCAGAATAAATCCAACCTGGGACATGGAGGAACACGCCAGCGTCCTCTTGATATCCACTGAGAATAACGCAAGGAGTGCTCCCATAAACATCGTCACAACTCCAATCGCAAGAATCAGCTTTCCCCATACGCCATCTCCGAAAAACAGCTGACAGCTGATGATCAGAATTCCAAATATTCCTGTCTTTGTAAGAATTCCGGAGAGCAGCGCAGAAGCCGGTGCCGGTGCTGCAGGGTGTGCCTTTGGGAGCCAGATATGAAGCGGGAATGCTCCGGCTTTTGCCCCGAATCCAACCAGAAGACAGGTCCCCGCCACATAAAGCAGGCTTTTATCCGCACACGCTGCGGATGCCGGAAGCAGTTCAGCGATCACCAGAGTTCCCAATTCATGGTAGAGCAGGAACAATCCCATCAGCATGGCCATACCGCCAGTCACCGCAACAGCCAGATACGTCTGTGCCGCCCGGATTGCATCCTCCGTCTCTTCCTGAACGACCCATACATAGGAAGTAAAGGACATAATCTCGAAGAATATAAATGTAGTATAAAGATCAGCCGAATAAAAGATTCCCATCGTTGCCCCCAAAGTCCAGAGCAAGAACAGGTAGAATCTGTTTTTGTTTTCATGATTCCGGAAATATTCTCTGGAAAAAACAGTCACCATCATCCACATCAAAGAAGCAATGCATCCGTAAATTCCCCGGAAACCGTCCAACGCAAACCCGAGTCCGAATCCACAGATTCCCGGTACCTGAAGCTCTGCACCGTCCACAGTCATAAGCGCTGCCGCTGCCAGGAATTCGCTGACAGTGATAAAATCTGCCAGATAATCTCTGCATATTTCCCGGTATTTTCCCGCCAAATACACCAGAATTCCTCCCAGAAACGGATAAAACACCAGAATGGCAAGTAATATATTTCTATTCATGATCTTCCCTCCTTAAAACACCGAAACCACCTGACGGAACAGTTCCAGCAGAGGTGCCGGGTGCAATCCGAAGCAGAACATAGCCACAGCGAAAACCGTCAACGGCAGAATCATCATCCAGTTTGGATCCTTCACGCCCCGGATCGTTCCGTAATCGAACTGTTTTCCCGGGAAGAAGGCGCGTACCGAAATTGAGAGCATATAGATTGCTGTGAGAAGTGCCGATATCAGTAATGCCGCGACACCCACATAGGCCAGCGGCATCCTGGATGCGACTGCAGCCTTCACCAGATTCCATTTACTGACAAATCCACAAAGTCCCGGAACTCCCATCAGAGCCATGCCGGATATCGTGAACAGAACAAAAACCTTCGGCATTTTGTGACCAAATCCATCCAGCTCATAAATATACGTTCTTCCTGTCTGGTACATCACCGCACCGGCACAGAAGAAAGAACAAATCTTCATCACGGAATGGAATACCATATGGCTCAGTGCACCGGTCAGTCCCAGCGGGCTCATCAATACCACACCAAACAGAATGTAGGACAGATTACTCACCGTAGACCAGGCCAGACGGCGCTTGATATGTGTTTCCTTCAGTGCCCGGCTGCATCCGTAAACGATCGTAATGATCACCAGCGTCATAACCGCCTTCTGCGCCCAGGTTCCCCTAAGAAGTTCTGTTCCGAAACTATAATAGGTCACGCGCATCAGTGTAAATGCTCCTGTATTTACCACCGCCACCGCATGAAGCAGCGCCGTCACCGGTGTCGGCGCAACTCCCGCTTTCGGAAGCCAGGAAGAAAACGGCCACATTGCCGTTTTGACACTGAATCCGCAGAAACAAAGAACATATATAATGAGCAACAGATTCGTCTTATCTCCTACTTTCGCCAGATCGATCACACCGCCCGGGACAAAATTGGAAGTCGTTCCATAACTCAGAATAAAAATCATGCCGATAAAGGCAAAAGCCGCACCACCGGTCATATAGTAGAAATACGTCCGGCTTGCGTGGATCGCCTCACGGGTAAGGGTATACATGATCAACGGAAGCGTGATCAGACTTAGCATTTCAAAAAAGAAATACATCGTCACGATATCCTCCGCGAGAGCTACCCCCAGAGTTACTCCATAAGTAATCGTGTAAAACATAAAGAAATATTTTTCATGCTTCTCATGTTTCATATATTCAAACGAGTACAAAACTGACAAAGGCCATAATGCGGAAATAAGACCTGCAAATATCCTTCCCAGTCCATCCAGTCGGAAACTGACACTAAGATTTCCTGTGAACTTAAACAGAACCAGTGCATTCTGCGGAGGATTTGCCAACATCAGGAACACCAGAATCGTGTTTAGAAGTACCGCCGTTTCAATATAGATCATCATCTGTCTTCGATTCCGAAACGGGAGCAAAGGAATCAGTACCCCCGAGAGCATCGGTAAAAGTACAACGATCATCATAATCATCTTATTCATATCCTCTCCTCCTCTACCCTACATCACAGCTACTGCGATCCTTCTCACATACTCAATCAGCGGATTGGGCCAAATGCCAAGTACCAGTGCAAGCGCCGCCAGCACGATCAGCGGAATCAGCATCGCCGCATGTGGTTCCTGTTTATCAGCTTCTTCCCGTAATTCTTTCCCCGGGAAAAAACCGTTCATAGCAACAGGTAGAAGATAACCTGCCGTCAAAAGTGCACTCAACAGAAGAATGACCGGTCCGATCCATCTAAAAATCCCTACTTCTGCCTGAAGCGCACCTTCTGCAAGATACCACTTGCTGATAAAGCCACTTGCCGGAGGAATCCCAATCAGTGCCAGCGAGGCAAAGGTATAACACCATAAAGTAACCGGCATTTTTCTTCCGATTCCCCGATACTCCTCCACACGGGTTTTCCCGGTCTGGAAAATGAAGATCCCGGCAGTAAGAAACAATGCGCATTTCACAAATGCGTGGAACACCGTGTGCAGAAGCGCACCTTCCATCGCCGTCGGGGTTAGAAGTGCAAGTCCAAACAGAACATAGGATATCTGGCTCACCGTCGAATATGCCAGCCTTTTCTTAAAAACAGGCTCACCGTACGCCAGCATGGATCCCATAAATATCGTGATCAGCGTTAGCACGATCCAGGCCGTCTGTACCCAGGTTCCCCGGATAAAATCCGTGCCCACAATATAGTAGACCACGCGAATAATTGCCAGGACCCCGGATTTCACGATGATTCCGGACAATGCAGCCGAAGCCGGTGCAGGTGCCACCGGATGTGCCGCCGGAAGCCATGCGTGAAGTGGAAACATGCCCGCCTTTGCCCCAAAACCGATCAACATAACGAACACTGCTGCCAGCAGAATCTCCCGGTTTCCCTGAGCCAGTATTCTATTCAGCGTACCGCCCGCTGTGAATGTGAGCGTATCACAATAGCGATACAGGAAGAATATTCCAAAAAGGCCGAGATATGCACCGCACATGGAATAAAACAAATATTTCAGTGCTGCCATGATCGCTTCCCGCGATCCATTGTGAAGTACAAGCGGAACCGATGCCAGTGTCATCAATTCGTAGAAGAAATACATCGTCACAAGATTTCCCGAGAAATCAAGCGCTACAAGAATACCAAATACTATCAGATACGATCCAAAATATCTTTTTTCTTCTCCCTCATGTTTCATATAAATAAAAGAGTAGATTCCGGCTGCTACCCACACCACACTGACGATCGTGACGAACAGTCTGCCCACATCATCAATGCGAAAACAGATCGGAATATCCTTCATCAAATGAAACACAATCAGGCTGCGATCTCCCGTCCACGCAAGGCCTGCCGCCGAAACAGCCGTCAGAACCAGCACGGTCCCGGTCAAAATATGAATGCGCTTCAGATTCCCTTCGGATGGTGCAAATCCCGCAGTTTTTCCATTGCCGTGCCGTTTTGCTGCCCGAACATATTCCAGAAATGCCGAACTCAGAAGCCCGCTTCCTGCAATGACAGGCAGAAGAATCGGAAATAAAATCCATTTATCCATAGCAATCCCCTCCTAATGAAACATTTCCAGACCATTTTGAAGCAGCTGGATCAGCGGTTCCGAAGAAAGTCCCAATAACAGATTCAAAATGATGAAGCATACCAGTGCCAGCGACTTCTGTGGCTGATCCAGAATTCCGATCCGACATGCTTTTCCGGAATCCTCCGGCACCCTCATTGGCGTGTAAATTCGGATAACCGTTTTCATAAAATAAACCGCATTCAGTATCGTACTGATCGCCAGAGCGATCAGCGTAGGAAGCATTTTATAGGTATGCCCCACCGCCGCCTGTGCAAACAGAAGCTTGGAAATAAAGCCCGAAAACATCGGAAAGCCTACCATGGAAAGAGAGCCTGCCGTAAATGCCACGCCCGCAAGCTTGTTGCGATACCCTGCACCGGTCAGATCTGCATACCGCACACTCCCGCCCGATGCATCCGTAAGTCCGGACGCAGCCGTAAACAGCAGTGATTTCGTCGCGGCATGGGAAACCACATGGTAGATACTCGCCAGCACACCTGCCGGCGTTCCAAGTCCAAATCCCATGTAAATATAACCGATCTGCGCAACAGAAGAAAATGCGATCATTCTCCGTATATTATCCTCTCTGATCGCACTTAACGATCCCATGATCATTCCCGCAATTCCAAAAACAAAGAGAACATGGATAACCTTGCTGTCACGCACAATGTCAAACCCAATAACACGATAAAATATTTTAATCAATAAAATAATATATCCCTTTGACACCAGTGAAGATAAAATTGCGGCAGATGACAAAGTGGAATACCCATATGCATCCGGCAGCCAGGCATGAAACGGATAGAGTGCGCTTTTAATTGCAAGCCCTACCGACATCAGTCCCAGAGAAACCAGGAGCGGAATATGGTATGCACCAGTCTCATACAGCGTCCGGACCGCCTCCTGAATATTGCTCATCAAAAGCTGTCCGGTCAGATCATATAAAAAGCAGATTCCAAGAAGGAGCAATCCGGATCCGAGAAGGCTCATGATCATATACCGGGTCGCCGCCTCGATCGTCCTTCCGTTCTGCCGTATCATGATCAGCCCGCAGGCAGAGATCGTATTGATCTCAACAAACACGTATGCCGTAAAAAGGTCATTGGTATAGACCAGTGCCAGCAGTGAGCTGAGCAGCAGATTCACCATGACATAATAAAGATTCTGTTTTGTTTCCTCGATCTGGTTTTCCCGCTCCTTCGCCCCGCCGATCATACAAAGCAGCATGATCACACAGAAAAAGAGCGCCATAAACGCTTCCAGATACCCGACACGGATCTCATTCCCCCATGGTGCGGGGAAATGTCCCATCAAATACACATAAGGTTCCCCAGTCTTCAGCACATAGCCGAGCACGGCAGCTGACATCATTCCAATCAGGGATATCACGGCAAGATTCAGCCTTTTGGCTTTCTTTCCGTCAAGCACCGAAGAAAGAGGTCCGGAAAGCAGCGAAAGGATGATCGTCATAAAAGGAAAATTCTGTACAAATTCCATTTACCGCCCCTCCTTCTTTAAGCGCGTTGTGATCTCATCCAGATCCAGCGTATGATAACGGCGGTATAGCCGGATCGTAAGTGAAAGCATCAGTGCTGTCACAGAAACCGAAACGACAATTCCGGTGAGCACCAGCCCGCTCGGAATCGGATTGATGTAAGCTTCCACACTCTGCACCCCGTCTACAACGATCGGTGCCTTCCTTCCGGATACATATCCCTTTAGTGCAAGAAACAAATAAGTTGCCGTGTCCATAATATTAAGTCCAATGATCTTTTTGATCAGATTCTTTTGCAATAGAAGATTCGAGAACCCGATACCGAACAGAATCATTGCGACCGCCTCTTCGTAATTATTCAATAGATTTGCAAGATTCATCCTAATAGCCTCCCTTCCTGAACATAACATAAAACGTATACATCGTTCCTGCGACAACAACCCCGACACAGATATTGAGGATCAGGATCAGACCGCTGCTCAGGATCGCTCCGGGTGTTCCAAGCGGGATCACGCTCTCGATATGATTCGCACCGGTATAAAAGGAATAACTCTTTGCCAGACTATAGCATGCCAGTGCTGCAAAACTCATCTTTTTATAGGTTTTTACTGTAAAGAAACGTTCTGTTTTGGCAAATCCGAATGCATTCAGATACAGGATCAGACCGGCTCCGATCACGGCGCCGCCGGAAAATCCACCCCCCGGTCCCAGATGGCCTGCCAGAACCACATAAACACCGAAAATCATGATCGGCGGCACAAGAATCCTGGCTGCCGTCTGAAGGATCACATCATTCTTCGGTTCATAGGTCCTGTCATTTGCCTCCATATACTCACGGCTTTCCTTCCGGTCTGTCCGAAGCAGAATCAGGACGGTGCAAGTTGCAATAAAGAGTACATGGGACTCTCCCAGTGTGTCAAAAGCTCTGTAGTCCAAAATCATTCCGGTCACAAGATTGACCGCGCCGGTTTCCTCAAGTCCCTGCTCAATGTAACGCGCAGCGACTTCATTATTGGCCGGATTATCGGCATTTCCAAAAGGCGGCAGATTGGAAACGGCGACGAGAAGCATAAATACCAGTGCGATACAGAAGATCACACTGAAAATACGATAAATTTTTCGGAATATCTTCATCTCTGCATTATGCTCTATATCGTAAACACGCCTTACAATTTCCCGCTTCTCCTCACTTCGTAAATGTTTTGCCTTCTTGTCTTCCTGATAAGCTATCTGAGGCTTCATCTCCACTGCATCAAGATAGGGATCTTTTGTCCCATCCAGCCATTGCCTGAATTTCCAGGATTTCGTCTTCCGGTACTGTTCATCCGTTAATTTTCTACTCATCCTTCTGTTCCTCCTCATCCTCTTTCATGATTGCATGGATTTTCTTCAAAGTGACCAGAAAAAGAACCGTTGTGATCCCGGCCCCAACTGCTGCTTCCGTAATTGCCAGATCCGGTGACTCCAGAAGGATCCATATAATTGACATGATCAGGCTGTACGACATAAATATCAAAATAGAATTCAGAAGATTCTTGGACAGACTGGCTGAGATTGCGCACACTACAAGGAAACTAAGTAATATCCATATAAACATCTGCATATCCTATTCCTCCACTTCTTTCTCCAATTCTTCCAACGAAAGAATCTTATAATACTTTTCCTTCTCTTCGTCTGTCGTCACCTCGAGTCTCGCGATCAGATGAGATGATACCGGAGATGAAAACCACAAAAACACAATAACAAACAGAAGCTTCAAGGATGTGAAATTCAAACCACTCATAAGAATCAGACCTGCCAGCGAGAAGCCGATCCCCAGTGTATCACCCATTGCCGCTGCATGCATCCGGTTCAATACATATTTAAACCGGAACACACCGATCATCTCAATCGCAAAAATAATCAGACCGCTCACCAGAAGCGCTGTGCCTGCCAGAAATCTTACCCACTCAATGACTGCCATTTTTCTTCTCCTCCTCTTCTTTCTTTTGGATATATACTCCCATATAAACCTTTGTCAGCACAATCACTGCAAGGAAGCTGATCATCGCATAGATCAGACAAATATCAACCAGATAACCTTCCTCCTGCATCAGTGCGAGAATCGCAATCATCACCATTACGATCGTTCCCATCATATTGACCGAGACGATCCGGTCTGCAATCCGCGGGCCTATGATGGCACGAATCAAGCAAAGCATCAGCATCACCGCCAGAAAAATAAGCGCCGCAATAAATACAATATGATACATCTTATCAAGCCCTGCTATTCCTCTTCCCATTTTGCATCCTCCTCTTCCAGCTCGCTAAGCATCTCCACAAATACAGAATCCGCAATCCCCACTGCCAGACTTTCATCCAGACAATGCACGGTATAGTCCGACTCTTCCAAAGTCACCGTGATCGTCCCCGGTGTCAGCGTAATCGCATTAGCCAGGAACGCTTTTCCTGCCGGTGTATTCATATCCGAATGGAAGCTTACCAGCGCCGGCTCGATTTCCTCCTTTTCCGATAAGATCATGTGAATTACCACAAGGTTGGCTTTCACGATCTCTTTGACCAACACACAAATATATTTCAGGAAACGAAAGATTCGACACATATTTCGCTTTTCTTTTTCAATACTATAATCCATAAATTTACATGTAAACGCAAACATTGCCGATGCGATAACCATACCAAACAGACATATCTCTAATGTGAAATTTCCGTTAAAGATAATCCACAATAAAAAATACAGTAAAAACATCTCTCTCCTCCATTCTGCTAATCAGAGATTTTTTTCATAATCCTTACTTTCGGGTAACCCTTACAAAAAACGTTATCATTTTAACACTTTCTTCCAGTAAAGTCCAGTAAATACACAAAAAGGCTAAACTACCGCTAAGGGCCTCTTAAAAGGCGAAAAAAATGAGGTCTCCCTTTTCCCGGAGATACCTCATCGTTTCCTTTCTGCGCTTTTTGATCCGGATCATTTAGTTTCTTCCTAATCCATAATATCCAGAATCGAGTGTGACATCATGAAATTGCAAAATTCCATTGCCTCATCTGCTGTAAGTGTAGTATTTTTATTTGTAATCCAGTATTTCAAACCATTGACCACCGAAATCGTTTGAAAGAGAACGAAGGTCTCCCGGTTTCTGAGGCCCTGCATCTTCTCCAGTTTGACTCCATGTTTATTCAGAAGGAGTTCAAGCAGTTCCATGACCTGACGAGTCAGTATTTCTTCAAAACCGTTCTGCCCTGTCACTTCAAATGCCTTCTGATAATATACTCTGTCTTTCTCCATCTTTTTAAAAACCAGATGTATGGCTCCCTTCGGCATATCCGATACAACCATTTCACGGGCATTCTGAAACACTTCCGTCTCCAGGAGCCACTCCATCACTTCATATTTATCCTGAAAATAATTATAGAATGTAGGTCTGATTACTCCAGCCAGATCCGTTATCGTCTTAATTGTTATTTTGTCAAACGATCCTTTGATCAAAAGTTCCTTAAAGCTTTCCGCCAAAAGGCTCTTCGTCAGTTCTCTTTTCTTCTCCATGTAAACACCCTGATTCTCACAGATTTATCCTGAAATACAGACTCCCTCCTGCCCTTGTCCGGACTGCATTTATGGCTATCATAGCACAAAAGCATCTCATTTTCAAACTATGCCGCCAGCATTTCAGGAATGCACAGCCGTTTTCTTTTTATAATTTGTATATCCTTTTGTCTGACGCGGATGTTTTTCCCAGAGTTCATCTGCCGTCTTCTGCCAGCTTGCCGCATACTCCACACACTTTCCACAGAGATGCTCTGCACTTTCCGGTGACATCAGATCCGTAGATTTCGCACCGCTCTCCCGGATCATTTCCTGAAGTATCTCCGGATTTTCCAACATCGGACACGGACGCAGATGGTTCGTATTGAATGGCTGCCGGTCACGATACGCCATGAAAAGCGGCTGTTTCAGAGCATCCAGAAGCGTCATTTCCCGGATATTTGCAGAAGAATAGTGGATAAAAACACAAGGTTCCACATCTCCGTTGGCATTAATATGGCAATAATTTCTTCCTCCTGCAATGCATCCTCCCACATACTCTCCGTCATTCTGGAAATCCATCGCAAAGATCGGTTTTCCACCGGACATTCCACGGATCTCCCGAACTCTGTGATACATGTATTCCCTCTGTTCCCTGGTCGGCATCAACTCCGGTGCGGCATCATTTCCGACCGGCATATAGTGAAAATACCATGTAAAACGGCATCCCTTTTTAATAATCATATCCAAGAACTCATCGGAAGTGACCGTCTCAATATTTTTGCTTGTATAGCAGATTGAAGTGCCGAAAATCTGACCATGCTTTTTCAGCAGATCCATTGTATGCATGACTTTATCAAACACACCCGCTCCGCGCCTTAGGTCATTAACCTCCTCAAACCCTTCCAGACTGATCGATAACGAGAGGTTCCCGACTCTTCTCATTTCTTCGCAGAATTCCTCATCCACAAGCGTTCCGTTCGTGAAGGCATGAAATGCGCAATCATAGTGTTTTTCACACAACCGAATGATATCTTTCTTCCTCACCAAGGGCTCTCCACCCGTATACATATAGAAATAAATCCCAAGTTCTTTGCCCTGTGTGATGACCCGGTCCATTTCTTCATATGTAAGATTCATCTTGTGACCATATTCGGCCGCCCAGCAGCCGGTGCAGTGCAGATTGCAGGCACTTGTCGGATCCATCAGGATCAGCCACGGAATATTACACTGATGCACTTCACGCATACTTCTTATTTTCTTTGTACCGTTGAGTGCCGCTTCAACTCCAAGATTCAATGCGGTCTGCCGGATCACGTTCGGATCAATTTCTTTCAAAAGACACTCCACATATTTCATCCATTTTGATTCGGGGTCCTGGATCAATTTTCTCGCTCCCTCATAGGCAGACTTTGGAAAATGATCCCCCATATACCTTTCCGTCAGGTCCACCATTTCCAGAAACCCTTTTTCTCTGTCTTTGTTTACATGTTTGATTACCACATCAATTGTTTTTCCGAATGTAGCCCTTGCAGCTCTGTGTGTCAATTCACTCATATTCTTTCTCCTCTCGAAACAAAAAGATGAAAAATAAAATGTTTTGCTTTCTCCTATCGGAGTATACAGGTGATCGCAATATCAAATCCTGCAATTAAAAGCATAATTCCGCCTATTCCATAGGTTCTTCGGTTGTGTTCACATCCCAGCCGGTATCCGATATAGATTCCCAGAATGGACTGGATCACTGTGATGGGGCCCATAATCAGCATCTGGTTCGCAAAATCCACGTTCCAGAATCCAATCCCGATTCCCGCAAACAATGCATCCACACTAGTCGCTGCCGCAAGCATCCCCATACGTTTCCAGTTGATCTGGTCATTTCTCCTCTCAAATACCGTTTCGTTCTTCTCTGCCTTCAGAAGCATATAGATTCCAAGTCCGATAAAAATGAAAACGGAACCTATTTCCCAACTGTTTGCCGCAGCAAAGAGTCGTTCCTCTCCTGCCTTCCCCGGTCTCAGAACCCAGGCAACCGCATTTCCCAGAAGAAGCGCCAGAAGCTGAGAACCACTGAACAGAATCCCCGATATCAGTGCATCCCGTTTGTGAGGTCTGGAAAACCCTGCTCCTACACAGACGTGCACAACCACCACATCCAGCGAAAGACCTATAGAAATCAAAAGAATTTCTAATATACCCACAGATATGCCTCCTTTGCTTTTCCTTTGCTTTTCCTTTTCTCCCTTCCTATTCTATGACCCGACATACGGATAATAAATCTTCAAACTTCTGTTTTTGTTCAAAATTTTACTACAATTGTCTGTTTTTGTCGTTTTTTCAGAGTTATAAGTTTCATAACATTTGCTAATTTCAGGGCAAAAAAAAATCCCGTGAACCCACGGGATTTTTTTATTCTTATGATACACACATAAGCTGCATTTTTAATGATGGAACAAACGGATTCCGGTAAATGCCATCGCCATTCCATATTTATTACATGTCTCAATAACATTATCATCTCTCACAGATCCGCCCGGCTGTGCAATGTATTTCACGCCGCTCTTATGTGCTCTCTCAATGTTATCGCCAAATGGGAAGAACGCATCGGATCCAAGAGAAACATCGGTCATCTTATCAAGCCATGCTCTCTTTTCTTCTCTTGTGAAGACTTCCGGCTTTTCTGTGAAGATGTTCTCCCATGCGCCGTCTGCCAGCACATCCATGTATTCATCTCCAATGTACACATCGATCGCATTGTCTCTGTCTGCACGTCTGATTCCTTCTTTGAACGGAAGCTCCAGAACCTTCGGGCACTGTCTCAGCCACCAGTTATCTGCCTTCTGTCCGGCAAGACGAGTACAGTGGATACGGGACTGCTGTCCTGCTCCGATACCGATTGCCTGTCCGCCCTTTACATAGCATACAGAATTGGACTGTGTATATTTCAACGTAATCATGGAGATTGCAAGATCGATCTTCGCTTCTTTCGGAATTTCCTTATTCTCAGTCACTACATTTGCGAAGAAATCTTCATCGATCTTCAATTCATTTCTTCCCTGTTCAAAGGTAATGCCGAAGACATCTTTGTGTTCCAGCGGAGCAGGCACATAATCCGGATCGATCTGGATCACATTATAATTACCGTTCTTCTTCTGTTTCAGGATCTCCAGTGCTTCCGGTTCATATCCCGGTGCGATCACACCATCGGAAACCTCGCGTTTGATCAGCTTTGCGGTATCTACATCACACACATCAGATAAAGAAATGAAATCACCGAAAGAAGACATTCTGTCCGCACCTCTCGCACGCGCATAAGCACTTGCAAGCGGAGAGAGTTCTCCCAGATCGTCCACCCAGTAAATCTTCGCCAGTGTCTCGTCGAGCGGAAGTCCGACTGCCGCTCCTGCCGGAGATACGTGCTTGAATGAAGTTGCCGCCGGAAGTCCGGTCGCTTTCTTCAGCTCGCTGACAAGCTGCCATCCGTTAAATGCATCGAGGAAGTTGATGTATCCCGGGCGTCCGCATAACACCTTGATCGGAAGCTCACTTCCGTCCTTCATATAGATACGTGATGGTTTCTGGTTCGGGTTACATCCGTATTTTAATTCTAATTCATTCATGACATATGCTCCTTTTGCTTATTTGTTCTTATTTACAATTCTGGTCTCATATTTACCGGTTGCGATGTCAATATATCTGACAAACAGTGAAACCTTATTGTCTTCATTCAGGCTGTTCCATAATGTGTCCGTAAATGCATCCATATCATCCGGAATTGCGATCAGCTTCGGTTCTCCTTCAAAGCTCGGCAGCGGATTGCCGTCACATTTGTAAGTATGGATGAAATGTCCTTCTCCGGCCACCGGATTCTCATACGCAAATGTATAACGGTTGCATGCTTCCGGATTGCCATTGTTGCTCTTCAAAATAGACATTGCATAGTTATATCTTCCGCTTTCGATATGCATAATACCGGAAATACGAGGTGTATAGTTCGGTCCGTCCGGTTCGAACTCACGGCTTCTCAGGGACTGTTCAAATGTCATCTGCTTGTCCATGCCTTCATAAATCGTATCTGTCTGATCTCCGTTCGTTACGATCGTCTTATTCCCCAATACACGAACCGGTGCATAAATGATCAGGCTCGGGTCTGTCAGCTTTGACTCGTCAAAAGCCTGTGTACGGATCCCTTCTCCTTCTTCCACAAATACACGGTTGCGGCTGTTCTCACTTCTGCCCATGATAAAATAAGCAGTTACCGCTTTGGTTCCGTCAGCAGACTTGCCGATGATAATACCTCTTCCCGGATAAGAATTGCTCTGCAGTTCTTTTTCAATAGATAACATATCCATGTCTGATTCTCCTTTTATAACTTGTACTTATTTTTATGCGACGATTTATCAGATTAATTATAACCAACCATACGATATATTTCCAGTATTTCTGCAAAATAATTAAGATTTCTCTGTTTTTACTTTTTCCGGTACTTTTTTTCGATCTTCGTTATATAAACTACCATAACCGCAATGGTCTCAGCCATCACACCGATTACAGACAGCAGGATTACCGGAGAATTTTGCTCGTAGTTAACCAAAGGAATCCCAAGCAGGATAAAACCGATTCCGTATGCACACCACAATTTTCCCAATGCCCGATTATAGCCCCGCACATCTTCCACTTCGAACATCTTCGCATTTGCCCAGAATCCAAATGTGGCAGACTTTTTGCTGAAAATACAATATATCCCCAATCCGATAAATGCGGCTCCCGCCAGTGCCCATATGATAAATCCAATTCCAGCCTCAGTCATCCTACTCATCCTCCCATTCTTCCTTGTTGATCCGTTTTCCGTCTTTATCAAAGGTTCTTTTTAAAGCTTTTTCCGTCGAGAAGATCGGAAGGATCAACACCACACACTGTATCGTTATGATAACCGATCCCACAATTCCCACAATATCGTCATCCTTCCCGATCACCGGTATCATCCCCAGTATAGACGGTAGCAGAATCAGCCATCCCAGCTTATACCATCTTTTTCCGAAATACTTGTGCGCGAACTGCCATGTATCCATATTCTTCATGGAATTTGCCGTCCGGTAACCGAAGATCCCGTTGATTGCTCTCGGACTGTTTCGCATAAACATTTTTCCGAATCCAATCATAGTGATCGGAATCAACAAATTCATTACCAGCATAAATATCCAGAAACCCATTTTCTTCCCCTCCTTGTCACATCTCACTTTTCAAAATTCATATTATTCTAAGAAACCGTTATCCCCGAATCATTTCATATAGATTCCCGCCAGCTTCATCTCGACATCAAACGTTAAGGTATAGGTGACACTTACATTATCATAAGAAGCATTCATCTGTACCATGGCAAAGCTTTGCCCATTCTGCCTTATTTCTGTCATATACGTTTTCCCAAAATTCCGGAATGTTCCCCAATCGTCGCCAATCGTTTTCTTTGCTTCTTCCATTTTTTCTTCGGTTAGGTAAGGCTGCATTTCCGAAGTTGCAATCTCTGCCATCGCCTCATAATCCCCTCCATCCAGAAGAGCAATGAGTTTCTCAGACTGAGCCTCCACTTCTGTTTCCTTAAAGATACTGCTTTCTTCAATCGGTACACCCTTGGGAAGCATACGATATACAACCACTGCCACGATCACTGCGATTCCCAGAATCAAGAGAAGAATGCGAATCCGTTTAGCCTTCCTGTATTTTCTTCCTTCGCTTTCCGGGAAAGTACGATTGAATTCCTCTGCCATCGCAACCGGTGAACCAAGAGATTGTTTTATCTCTGCATCACTTTCATTTCGTTCTCTCGCATCCCTGATATCAGCCTCCAGCTGCCTGCGTATCTCTTCCTTCTTCTCTTTGGAACACTTAAGCATCTTTACAACCTGCTGAACATACTGCTTCTCATCGAATCTCTCATTCATATTACGACTCCTCCATGATCATTCTTACACTGTCCGTAATCTCGCTCCATACCTTCTCGATCTCGCAAAGCTCGGTCTCTCCCTGCGGTGTCAGTGCGTAATATTTTCTGGATGCCTGCTTCCCTGTCGGTTCACTCCACCGGCTCTCTACCAAACGGTCATTCTCCAGGCGATAAAGCACCGGATACAAAGTCCCTTCTTTCAGTGCGAATCTTCCATTGCTTTTTTCCTTCAGCTCACTGATAATCTGATATCCATACTTTTCCTCCTCTTTGAGCAGTCTGAGCACCAGCATATCAAGAACTCCCTTCTTCATCTGCGTCTCATATTTATCGTTCAGAATCATCACCTCATATACTTTGTATTGCTAAGTATATTATAATACCGGGCACTTATGTATGTCAAATAAAAAAAGGCCCGATAAGCCTTTTTTTATTTTTATTCATTTCCTTTTTTTACTATATAAAAAATCATAGAGGTTACCGCCCATACAAGACTGATGCCCGCCGCAATTGCCAACGCATACTGCAATGTCCTGCTCCCGTAATCACTTGCCATCTCCCAGTTTCTTCCTACCACGCCGCTCATCGTATAATACAGCGTGCTTCCCGGAATCAGAGGTATCAGAGCCGGCACCAGAAATAAAGTTGCAGGAGCCTTCCAGACACGCGCCTGAATCTCAGCATAGAGTGCTGCCATTGCAGCTCCGGCAAGGCAGGAAATAAAAATTCCTTTTTCATAGTGAATACCAATCAGATAAACCGCCCAGCTCAGCGTCGCCCCCAGAGAAGCCGGTATCATAAGTCCAACCCTGACGCCAAACACAATAGCAAAACCCAAAGAGCAAGAAAAAGCCATAAAAAGCTGTACTATGATTTCTTTCATTTTTTAACCCCCAATCAGCAAAATCGCCGTCATGAATCCGCACGCCAGACTTCCGGCCCACAGAATACTTTCTATCAATCTCATAAGGCCCGATATCGTATCCCCTACCAGAATATCACGAATCGAGTTCGTCATCGCAATCCCCGGAATAAGAAGCATAATATCACCAATCATGATTTTGTCAGTATGCAGAAACGGAAGTGCTCTTCCCACAGCACAGATTCCCGATCCGGCGAAAAAGGCCGCCGTCAGATTAAAAATCATATTGTTCGGACATATTTTCGGAAGAACCTTCTGCAGGTAACATATCAGGATTCCGAATACTGCGGCAAACATCGCATCAATCAGTGTTCCGCCAAAAAAAACCGCATGGCTTCCTGCGGCCAGTGCACTTCCTGCATACAACAAAAGACCACCGGGTGCCTTTTTCAAATGCTCCATCTCATACTGAAACGTTTCCGGATTCATAGGGTGTTCACAGCACCGTCTGCTCAATTCATTCAGACACTCCATCCTTGTAAAATCCGTTCCTCCCGCGCCCAGGATTCTTCTTGTCTGTGTAATTCTCTCTCCTCCGGGCAGTTCCATCGTAACTACAATGCTGGAAGTGATTACGAATACATTCATTTTCACTGCACCATACGCATTTCCCAGACGGATCAGTGTATCTTCCACACGCTTCACTTCCGCGCCGCATCCCATGAGTTTTTCTCCCATATTCAGAAATATATGCAGGAGCTTACCAGCTGTTTCTTTTGTCAATAACATGTCTGCATTTTTTTTATTATCTTGATCCATATCTCCCCCGTTCAAGAATACCTTCGCATTCTTTTCTCTCCCAAATGACTTTTTGACAATATTTTAACACGCTGTTGTTTCGTATTCCATAATTATTTTGCACAATTTCTGAATTTCGAAAAAATATGAAAACGCGCTGTAATTTTTCACTGCATTCCAGAATATTTTTTATCTTCACAGATTTAACCGCATTTTTTACTTGAAGCCTATCTCTCAAGGCGTTACAATACATGCGTATACTCACATCCTGAAATTGTACTATAATTAAAAACTATAGCGAAATATAGAAAGGAAAAACTCATGGCATCTGAACAAGTCGATTTCGGCAGCAATCATGTCCGCCGCAGTGTCCTCTCTGTCGCGGCTCCGATGCTTGTTGCCCAGCTCATCAATCTGCTCTACAATATCATAGACCGTATCTATATCGGAAGGATTCCGGGTGAAGGGAGTACTGCGCTCGCCGGACTGGGACTGTGTTTCCCGGTCATTACAATGGTGACTGCCTTCGCGAACCTGTTCGGCACCGGCGGCTCTCCCCTTTGCTCCATCGCCCGGGGCAAAGGGGACACGAAAACGGCCCGGGGCATCATGAACAATGCCTGTTTCTGCCTAATAATCACTGGAATTATGATCACACTGCTTGGCATACTCTTTCACAAGCCGCTACTTTACCTTTTCGGCGCAAGTGACCGGCTTTATCCTTATGCCTCCGGCTATATGATCATCTACCTTCTGGGTACGGTCTTTGTCATGATCTCCCTCGGACTTAACCCATACATTAATTGCCAGGGCTTTGCACGGACAGGGATGAAGACCGTCCTGCTCGGCGCTCTATGTAATCTGATTCTGGATCCTGTATTTATTTTTGGTTTCCATATGGGCGTAAAAGGTGCTGCGATCGCTACCGTCCTTTCCCAGTTTTTTTCTGCCTTGTGGGTACTTTTCTTCCTCACCGGAAAGCATGCTGAGCTCACTCTGGATTTCAAAGGGTTCCGCCCTGATTTTGCATGTATTGCCGAAATCACGAAACTGGGAATTTCTTCATTCGTAATGTCTTTCACCAACGGGCTTGTGCAGATCGCCTGCAATTCCATGCTGCAGATATACGGAGGCGACCTCTACATCACGGTCATGACTGTACTGAATTCCGTCCGTGAGATTGCCTCCGCCCCGGTTCTGGCCATTGCTGACGGAGCATCTCCGATCATCAGCTACAATTACGGGGCCGATCAGATCCCACTGATGAAAAAAGCGATCCGCTTCATGAGCCAGCTCGGCATTGGCTACACCGTCTGCATCTGGGGACTCATTTCCCTGTTTCCGGAGTTATTTATCGGAATTTTCAACCGGGATCCTTCGCTGATGCTAAAAGCAATCCCCGCCATGCATATTTATTTCTTCGGATTTTGTATGATGGCCTTTCAGTTTACCGGACAGAGCGTGTTCAAAGCGTTGGGCAGAGCAAAATATGCCGTATTTTTCTCGATTCTCAGGAAGGCAATCATCGTAACGCCCCTTACCTTACTCCTGCCTCATATCGGAGGACTGGGTGTGAACGGAGTCTTTCTCGCAGAACCGATTTCAAATGTCATCGGCGGACTTGCCTGCTATCTGACCATGCGCCGGACCGTGCTCAAGAAGCTATAATCTAGAATTTACAAACCGCTGTTCAGGTGTTAGAATGATAAAGTATACGTAATTCCAATATATGCCAATTTAAACTGAAGAGAGGTTTTACAAATGAATAAAAAAGCGAATTTTACTGCCGGAGTCCGGGATGGAATTCCAATCTTTCTCGGATACATGGCAGTCTCTTTTACGTTCGGCATAATGGGGAGAAATGCCGGAATCTCAGCCTGGGAGGCTGTGCTCATTTCCGCGACCAATCTGACCAGTGCCGGACAATTTGCAGGATTGTCCCTGATCAGTGCATCCGCGTCCTACATGGAAATGGCAGTCACCCAGTTCATCATCAATCTGAGATACTGCCTGATGTCCTGCGCTTTGTCTCAGAAGCTGGATAATCATCTGCCGTTCTTTCACCGTTTCTTCATTGCTTACGGTGTTACAGATGAGATTTTCGGCGTGTCCATAGGCTGTAAAGGCAAATTAAGCCCCTATTATTCCTACGGTGTGATCAGTGTTGCTGCTCCCGGATGGGTTCTTGGCACGTTTCTCGGGATTGTTATGGGAAATGTCCTCCCGACACGAGTTGTCAGTGCACTCAGTGTTGCGCTTTACGGAATGTTCATCGCAGTCATCATTCCTCCTGCCAAAGAGAGCCGGGTGATTCGCGCTCTGGTTCTTGTTTCCATGATCCTGAGCCTTATATTTACGAAAGCGCCTTATTTGAACCAGATCTCATCCGGCTTTCGGATCATTATTTTGACTTTGGTTATCGCAGGCGCTGCTGCGTTTTTCTTCCCTGTAAAGGAAGAAAATCCCGACACCGCTGAAAACAGTCCTGCATCCGCAAAGGAGGGTTCTGAAAATGAAGCATAATATTTACATTTACATACTTGTTATGGCAGTAGTCACCTATCTGATCCGGCTGGTACCGCTGACTTTGATCCGAAAAGAGATCAAGAATCCGTTTATACGCTCATTTCTGTATTATGTGCCGTATGTCACGCTGGCAGTTATGACTTTCCCCGCCATTCTGAGTGCAACGGCGAATATATGGTCAGCTGCCGTGGGATTTGCAGTCGCGCTTATCCTCGCATGGCAGAAACGAAGTCTGATCAGTGTATCGTTGATCTCCTGCATCAGTGTATTTCTGGTCGAACTGATAACCGGAATTTAAAACAGTCTCATTCATAAGGAGGCAGCTATGGCAGAAAAATATGCAAAACATTTCCAGCAGATTCTTCTGATCGGCATTTTCATTATCATCGGTGCACAGATCAATATGAATCTTTTTATTGACAACTTCAGAATTTCGATCGGCACTCTGATCTTTCCTATTACCTTTGTTATGTTTGGGAAATATCCGGTTCTTCCGGTAACATTTATCTCCGCTGTCGGTGTGCTGACTTCACGTGTTCTCTCAGAATGGCTGCGATATGATCAGATTCAATTCTACAGTTTTTTCCCGGAAATGATATTTTATCTGGTTTACGGAACTCTGTTCTATATTTACAGCCACAAGAAAGAAACACTTTCCCCAGATTGTGCAGCAGTACTCTTTATCTTTGACTATATTTCCAATCTGACGGAGTTGCTGGTAAGACTGGGGGCAGGCGCATTTAACATAAAATCACAGTTTGGGATTTTGCTGGTTGCTTTTTCACGTTCCCTCATTATTTATGGAATACTGTTCTGCCTTCATCATTATAAGTTCAGCCTTCTTCGCCGGGAACATGCTCTGCGCTATCAGCGTCTTCTTCTGCTGATCTCGAAATTAAACGGAGAAGTTGTGTGGATGAAGAAGAATACAGGTCTGATTGAAGAAACCATGAATACCTCCTACCAGCTATACCGCGAGCTAGAAGAAAACGGAACCGATGAGACACTTTCCCGCAAGGCACTTGGTGTTGCGAAAGATATCCACGAGATAAAAAAAGAATATCTGCTGATTCTCCGAGGTTTATCGGAAGCTCTGGACCTGAATCTGAAAGATGAAGGAATGTATCTGACCGATATTCTCACCGTCCTAAAGCAAAGCCTCACCACAGAATCTTCGGATAAAAAAGCAGACATCTCATTCCAGATTCAGGAAAATCTCTACACGGAAAATCATTATTTCCTGATGAGTGTATTCCGTAATCTTCTTACGAATGCGATTGAAGCTTCTGAGAAAGACAATCCGCAGATTCACGTGATCCAATCCACAGATGCTGACTCTTACCTTTTTGACGTTACCGATGACGGTCCGGGAATTCTGCCTGAGGATCTGGAGCAGATCTTTTCTCCCGGTTTTTCAACCAAGATTAATTTTACAACGGGCGAAATCAGTCGGGGACTTGGCCTTAATCTGGTACAGGATCTGATTAAAAACCAGTGGAACGGGGAAATCCAGGTTTCTTCCGTTCCGGGCTGCACTACATTTCACATCCGCATACCCAAAAGTGACTGGAGGTAATATAAAATGAAATTCTATTTAATCGATGATGACCGCAATGTTCTGAATATTCTGAAATTGATTATCAAAAGCAGGCAGCTCGGCGAAGTATGCGGAACCGCCCAGAGTGGAACCGACGGACTGGATGATCTGCTTACGGCCCAGCCCGACATTATCATAGTCGACCTTCTGATGCCGGAAATAGATGGCATCTCTTTCGTCAAAAAAGCCCGCAATATTCTTCCGGATTGTGCCTATATCATGCTTTCTCAGGTTACATCCAAGGATATGATCGCAAGTGCTTACGAAAGCGGGATTGAATTCTATATCCAGAAACCGGTCAACAGTATCGAAGTAGAGTCTGTGATCCGAAAGGTGATCGATTCCCTGGGTGCAAGACGGACTCTGACTCAAGTACAAAACATCTTTCTTGACCAGCAGATGCGTACACCCTCTCCTGCGGTGGAAGAAACGGCAGAAAAGCAACAGATTTTACGACTCAGGAGCATCCTCCGTCAACTTGGAATCATCGGCGAAAAAGGAAGCCGTGACATCATTACTCTGGTCGATTATCTGATGGAAAATGATGAAAATATGGACGACACCACTTTAAGTGATCTCTGCAGCAACTTCACGGATTCGCCGAAATCTATGGAGCAGCGCATTCGACGCACTGCCTTTACCGGCATGGTAAATCTTGCGAATCTCGGGCTGGAAGACTACTCAAATGATATTTTCACGACGTATGCCAATACACTCTACAATTTCGAGCAAGTACGTCGGGAAATGGACTATATCCGTGGAAAAAGTGACAAACATGGAAATGTAAAAATTAAAAACTTTCTGAATTCACTGGTTCTTGCCTGCGAAGATCACTAATATACATATATTAATTTCATCTATAAAAGGAGCCGTTTATTGACAAAATATACAATTGCCAGGCTCTTTTTTTGTGACTTTTTTAGAACTTTCTTTCCATTTTGATACCATTTGAATCTTTTTGAAACTTGCTTCCTATGATATCCGCATATTCAATGTTATCACGAAAACAAATATTTAATTAGGAGGCAATTATGGTTACAATTATTTCTGGAATTGGTTTGTTACTTCTGACCCTCGCTGGTTTCTCTCTCTTCAGTCTGAAAATGCCGAAAGGCCAGGCTGCCATGTCGGGTATGGCAAATGCTGCCATCGCTACATTTCTGATAGAGGCTGTTCATCGTTATATCACAGGCGACTTGCTTGGACTTGCTTTCTTTCAGGAACTCGGCGCAACATCCGGAAGTCTTGGCGGTGTTGCTGCAGCGATCACAGTACCAATCAGCATGGGTGCGAATCCGGTATTTGCTGTCGTAGCCGGTGTTGCTGTAGGCGGTTACGGAATTCTTCCTGGATTTATCGCCGGTTACATCGTAGGACTGATTTCTCCGATACTCGAAAAGAAACTTCCTGAAGGGCTGAATATCATAGCAGGTGCACTGATCATCGCTCCTGCTGCCAGAGCGATCGCAATCCTCGTAGATCCTGTAGTAAACTCTACTTTATTGAAAATCGGCCAGACAATCTCCGCTGCTGCAGATCAGTCTCCGATCGTCATGGGACTTCTGCTCGGAGGCATCATGAAAATGATCTGTACCTCTCCTCTTAGTTCCATGGCGCTTACCGCCATGCTCGGACTCGACGGACTTGCAATGGGAATCGCAGCCATCGCATGTGTGGGCGGATCTTTTACAAACGGAATTATTTTCCATCGCTTAAAACTGGGTGACAGAAGCAACATTATCGCCGTCATGCTGGAGCCACTGACTCAGGCAGATATTATAACACAGAATCCGATACCTATTTATTGTTCAAACTTCTGCGGAGGAGCACTGGCTGGATTATCAGCTGCAGTATTTGGTATAATTAACAACGCTCCCGGTACTGCTTCCCCGATTCCGGGACTTCTGGCACCGTTTGCTTTTAATCCGCCGCTTAAAGTAATTGCTGCCATCGGACTTGCAATCCTTGGAGGAATTACAGCAGGCGTGGTTGGATCAACCGTATTCAAGAAGCGTTTCGCACATACCGAAACAGCCACGATTCCGGAAGGAGCCGTGCTGGAATAATTTCATAGAACCCATAAGAAACAGCCCGGCGTTCAAATCAAAACGCCGGGCTGTTTCCATGTATACTTTCTTCTATATTATTTATTT
Source organism: Bariatricus sp. HCP28S3_D3 (assembly GCF_052065755.1). Classification (NCBI taxonomy): domain Bacteria; kingdom Bacillati; phylum Bacillota; class Clostridia; order Lachnospirales; family Lachnospiraceae; genus Bariatricus; species Bariatricus sp. HCP28S3_D3. The sequence continues at coordinate 41,948 of NZ_JBQHTK010000025.1, forward strand.
TGCTGATGCAGGAACTGTATCTTCTTTCTCTGTCAGTTTCTTGATTCCCTGTACCGCTACAATAATACCGAGAATCAGAAGCAGTACAGCAAAGATAAGCTGAAGTGTATTTCCAAGACTAAGTCCTGTTGTCATCAATTGTTTTGACAGATTGATACTTGTTGTCGCAAGCGCAGTGAAAGTTACCGCCATCATAAATACCATCGGAATCCAAAGCATAACACCCTGACGATGTGTCTTCTTCAGGAATGCAGCGCAAGCCAGCAGAGCAAGTACTGCAAGAAGCTGATTTCCTGAGCCAAATAATGGCCAGATCTCAGCATATCCAACTTTCGCAAGCATATATGCGACAATCAGAGTCACAATTGTAGAAACATAGTTATTCGTCAGAAGTTTTTTCCATGCAGGCATTGTATCCGAAGTATCTCCGTCTTCAAGGAAAAACTCCTGGAAAGAAATACGTGCCACACGTGCAACAGAATCCAAAGATGTCAGTGCGAATGCAGATACGGAAAGATTGATCAATGTAAAGATCAGATCATGCGGAAGCCCGATCACTGACAGGAAATTTGCAATCGCTCCTGCAAAAATCTGAGGCTGGGTCAGAAGTCCCTGACTGGCAGCCTCTCCCTCAGCGAAGGAAGCAACCGCAATCAGTGCCAATACCGCAAGCATACTCTCCAAAAGCATTGCTCCGTAGGAAACCGGAAGCATATTCTTTTCATTCTTAATCTGCTTTGAAGCAGTTCCTGATGAAACCAGTGAATGGAATCCGGATACCGCACCACACGCAATCGTCACAAACAGGATCGGGAACATGCTCTTTCCATCTACATTAAAGCTTGTCACCGCCTGAAGGTTGCATGATGGATTTGCCACAAAAACGCCAATCACTGCGGCTCCGATCATGAAAATCAGCAGATAGCTGTTCAAATAATCACGTGGTTGTAAAAGTGCCCACACCGGAGTTACACAGGCAATCATAATATATATAAAAATAATAATGTGCCAGGTTCCAAGGCTCATATAAACCGGGCAGGCAAGTCCGATTGCAACTGCCGCTACCAGCATGACAATCGCAATTGCTGTATTCACCCATTTATTCAACTTTGCGTATTTCAGAATCATTCCAAGTGCAACCGCCTCAAAAATAAACAGTACAGAAGTAGTCGCAACAGACCCGTTTGCCGCCACTTTCGTCACAGCGCCGGATGCATCTGCCGAAAAGCCGTTGAATGTACCTGCAACCACATCAGCAAATGCTGCAATAACCAAAATACAAAACAGCCAGCAAAAGATTGAAAATAATTTCTTTCCCAACTTTCCAATATATTCTTCAATAATATATCCGATTGTACGGCCTTTATTTTTTACTGAAGCATACATTGCTGCGAAGTCCTGTACCGCTCCTACAAAAACACCGCCAATCAGAATCCACAAGAATGCCGGAAGCCATCCAAAAATTGCTGCCTGAATCGGGCCGTTGATTGGTCCCGCTCCTGCGATCGATGCAAACTGATGACCAAATACAATATTTGTATCAGCCGGCACATAGTCTACGCCATCCTCCAGCTCATACGCCGGTGTCTTGGCATTCGGGTCAATTCCCCATTTCTTCTCAAGGTATCGTCCATAGAAAAGGTATCCTGCACTCAACACCACAATGGCGATCACCATCATTAAAATACCATTCATAAAATCACTCCTCTTTTCTTTCGTCTCTTTTCTTTCGTCTCTTTCCTTAATTCTCACCTCATTGTTTTACCACTTTAAGACGTTGAATTCAAGAAGCATAATACATAAAATTACCGAATATTTTTATCGATTTTTGTAGGTTTTATAAAATATTTTTTATAATGTTTTTCTTGCCGTGATGGCTGAAGACATGATATATTCACCAATCGCCAGGGATCGTCCCCATCGTTCTTCATATTCCTTGGAGACAGGCTTCGCAATCACTTCCACTTCCTCAAATCCTGCCATTTTAATAATTTTTTCCAATTCTTCTACCGAAGACGCTCCGGACACTCAGCAGGAATGCATGGCTTCGTCCCTCTTCATTTCTTCGGTCAGCTCTTTCATGATCACAATATCACACAGGGAAATCCTTCCTCCGGGCTTCAGCACCCGGTAAATCTCCCGGTACACTCTTGGTTTATTATCGGACATATTGATCACACAATTGGAAATGCATACATCCGCCGTACAGTCAGCGACAGGAAGATTCTCAATCTCTCCCAGTCGGAATTCTACATTACGTATTTTGTTTTCCTTAGCAATTTTGCGCGCCTTAGAGATCATCTCCGGTGTCATATCGACGCCAATCACTCTTCCTCTTCTGCCGACCTTTTTCCCTGCGATAAAACAGTCAAGTCCGGTTCCGCTTCCCAAATCAAGCACCACTTCTCCCTGAGAAATCTCTGCCTTCCGATGCGGATTTCCACATCCCAGTCCCATATTTGCCCCTTCTGGAGCTAATGCCAGTTCTTCCTGCGTATACCCCACACTGGACGATATTTCCTTGGAACCATTATTTCCACTCAGAACAGATCCCTCAAATTCTTCCCTTGCAATCTTTCCATAATCACGTCGTACACTGTCATGGATGTCCGCAGACTTCTTCTGTTTCCTTAAAATATCCACTGTATGTGCTGTTGCCCCCAACAGTTCTTTCCGTTCGCATGTCATCAAATGGTACTTTATGAAACTTTCAAATGTCTTTTCATCCATTGCATTCAAAATCGGACGCATATAATCGGCCGCTCCGTCCGCAGAGATCAATTTGATCCGTTCCAGTCCTGCCGCCTGGTTATATGCATCGATATCTTCTATCCGGACATAATCGTACAGATCTTCCGGCTTTGCGATCACGTGGAAATCCTCTGTAAGCTTCCCCTTCTCCAGAGACTCCAGAATATGATTTTCCTTAAATCCATACGTCAGCACACTGTATTCATTCATAACATACGCCACAAGAATCACGCCATCCTCTTTGACAACGCGCTTCGCCTCCTTCAGCGCCTTCACCTTGTCCTCCATCGTATACAGGTGATACATCGGCCCAAACACCAACACAACGTCAAACTCGTTATCCGGGAATCTGGAAAGCTTCATGGCATTTCCCTGATATGCTTTGACAGTACTGTTCTTCTTCTTCAGAATTCCAAGATTATACTTTACAAGTTCCACCGCCGTCACATCATATCCTTCTTCCGCCAGCGCCACCGAATAACGTCCGGTTCCTGCACCAACGTCGAGGATTTTCGCGGATTTATCCTCCGGAAGATATTCGTGAATGTATTTCATAGAAGTCAGAAATTCCACCTGTCCATGGCGGCTGTTCAAGCGCTTCTCCTCGTTAAACTTGTTATAGTATTTCTCCAGTTCTGTCATCATAATAAAAACTCCACTCTATTCATATTCCCGGAACGCATATGTGAATCCCGTTTCATTCATCAGCGCCAGATACGGTTCCGGCTCAAATGCTTCCAACGAAAAGACACCCGGTTTCCTGTAAATCCCTTTCGCATAAAGTTCAATCGCAAGCGCTGCACCGAATCCGGTCTGTGCCACGACCGCCTGCATGGAGAACCGTTTCATCGCTTCTTCATTGGAATACGGCTGATACATCATTATCTTCTTTGTTTTTCCATCTTTTTTCCCGATAGCAAGAACACCCACCACCATCTCTCCGGACATCTCGTCCTTGATATTCTTCGGTGCCGGTGCACATGCAGCGATCACATCACGCGGTACCACTTCCACATCCCCGACCTTAACCTTTTTCGTCGTATTCAAATGCAGATGGTCCAGAACCTTCAGTGCCTGAATCAGCTTCTCATCAAGAGAAATCTTAAACGTACAGCGCTTCAGTCCATATTGAGAGAGATATCTTGGCATGGTTACCGTTTCTTCATGCTCTACCTTGACGAAGGTATTATCTCCGACCTCCGGCATGCAGAAGACTTCCTGCCCGGCGAACGGCTTCTCCACCAGGAATCCTCCACGGTCCTTATCGTATTCTACATTCGGATTCATAACCTCATCCAGCACCGTCCAGACATTAAATCCAAATACAATATCATCTTCCTCGCCGGCCACTTCCAGATTGCCGCCGTCCCGCACGTGAAGTTCTTCCACTTCATCAAATTCGTATTTACAGAGATATTTTGCAAACACATTTACCACACCCGGATCGATTCCCAGACAGATCAGCGCCGTATTTCCCTGATTCCGCCAAGCATCATCTCGGTCAAAATTATAGGCCGTCATCACTTCATCATAGCTGTTCTCAATCCCAAGTCCGTAGGCAGGATTCTCCTTAGGAACAGACCAGGTTCCCATATTGGAATAGTCCACGCCCGACTCAAAAGCTGCATCAAAAATGTAATTTGCGCAAAATGGGCTGGATGCATCCATTACAAAATCAATATTATATTCTTTTATCAACTTTTTTATTTCTTCTTTTTTAGTCGCATCCAAGTATTCTGCATAAAATCTTGCATCATTCAGATTCCTTTGCACTTCCTCCGCTCTTTCCAAACTGATGTCACAAAGCAGACAGAATTCAAACCATTCCCCCGCCTCATCACGTTCTTTCAGCATCTTCACGATGCACTCACCTACAGCTCCGCTTCCCACAAGCATCATTCTCATAACCTTACCTCCTGACCGGCATCCATATTCCGGATCGTTGTCTCATTATTCTATTCTCTACCCGGCAAAAAAAGAAAACAAGACGCACTCCCATCGTGCATCTTGATCTTCTCTGTCCTTTTACCAGTTGGTTATGTCCTCGTAGGTGATACCCGTCCAGAATTTCAGAAATCCTGCGTTCGTATTCTCTCCAAAGAATTGTCAGTCGGCCTTCCTTTTGCCTGCTAGTTTCCCGATTACACTGGATGCATCTGGCTGTAATCTTTGCTGCTTCGGCCCCGATTCAAACGGCGTCTTAAGCTGACCTCATCCATTTCTTTTTCTTTAAACCTAACAAATTCTCACTCTGCTGTCAAGAATTTTCTCCATTCTGAATATAACGGTTGATTTTCTCATATGTATGGTAGAGTAGGCGGATGAACCTTTCATCCGCCCCTCATCAAACCGTGCATGAGGGTCTCCCTCACACGGCTTTCCGACATTCTTCTTTCTACAGCATTACGTCATGCTTTAGCCATTTTCTTTAATCCTTTTTCGTAAATGCTATTTCTAACAAATCCCACCTTTGACATATGAT
>NZ_JBQHTK010000026.1:0-39712 GCF_052065755.1 Bariatricus sp. HCP28S3_D3
GCAAAATGCACTTGATTCGTGGGCAGCTAAAGCATAAATCGCTATTTTGTTAGCTGAAATATTGAGTTTTCAAGGTACGAAGCCCATTTTGGGTATGGGAAGTCTTAGTTATTTATTGATGAATAGATACAATAACTTTTTTAAATTTTTGTTGAAATAGAACCTTAGGGATATCACATGATTTGAAGTGAAATAGTGGGTGGTGGTGTTGAAAGAAATGATAGAGATTGTAATGAGGAAGATTGGAAAGTCGGGGAATATTACAGAGACTGTTCTGGTTTCATTGCCAAATGCAGAATCCGCTACAATGACTCATGATCCCAATATACTTACTTTCTCTCAGTTGGAAATTCATCTTCAGAAACAGATGATTTTCCAAAATGGTAGATTTATTTCTCTTTCTCATTTAGAGTTTCAGACCCTTTCTTATCTGGCATTACATCCTGGATGGGTGATTTCAAAAGAACAGATTTATGAAGCTGTCTGGAAAGAAGATCAGGAATATTGCGGAAGTGCTGTGGCAAATGTGATCAGCCAGATTCGAAGAAAAATTGGAAACGGTTATATAGAGACAGTGATAAACAGTGGATACAAATTTGTTGGGTAAATTGAAATCTAAATCCTAGAGTCAGGGATATTATTTTGCTTAGAGGTTGCGTTTTCCTTTCCTATTACATACAGAATAGTTAAGCATATTTCAAAAAGTACACAATTTGGAATATGGAAAAAGAGACGTGAATTTTGTACCGAAATGTATGGATAATTCCTTTTGGAATATTCCAGAAGAAATGCCTACATTTTGGAACATTTGCAGAAGGGAGAGTGCAAAATGGCTGTATATGGTTATCACAGGACCAGCACTAGGGACCAGCATCTTGACAGAGGAATTCAGGAGATACGGCAATTCTGTAAGGAACACGAAATGGAGCTGAAAAATATCTTTACGGATCAGCAGACAGGAAAGAATTTCAACAGACCAAGATACACTGTGCTGGTAGAAGATGTTCTGCGGTCAGGAGATATTTTGATTATTACGGAATTGGACCGGTTGGGCAGGAATAAGAAGGATACCATGGAGCAGATTCGACAACTGCAGGAAATGGGCGTGCGGCTAATGGTTCTGGAGTTGCCGACTACATTGATGGATATGTCAAAAATGGATAACACCATGGCTTGTCTTATGATGGAAACCATCAATAATATGATGCTGGAACTTTATGCTTCTATGGCACAGGCAGAAATTGAGAAAAAAGAAAAGCGCTAGAGAGAAGGCATAGAAATGAAGAAGCTCCGAGGAGAATGGGATGATTATGGAAGACCTGCAGCAATCGGAGAAGATAAGTTTGATGCAGCATTTTCAAAAGTAATTGCCGGAGAGATTACACCGACAGAGCTTCGGAAAGAATTAGGATTATCCCACACGACGTTTTATCGCTATCGAAAAAAATATTTAGAAAAACATCCTGAGATTTTGCAATCATCAGATTAACGTCACTATTACTAAGTATAAAAGATAATTTTTCAGGAGGAATAATAGAATGAGCGAGAAACGAGAAGGTAATCTTTTTTATGACAAGGAAAGTGGACGTTATGATATCCGATTTGGAATGGAATCATATTATGGCGGTCTGCATTGTGGAGAATGTTTTGAAGTAAAAATTAATGATGTCTGGGTGCCGGTCCGGATTGAAATGGATGAAGACTGGTATCTGGTGGGACTGCCGCTGAAAAGGCTTGATGGATTAACCGTCCGGATGTGAAAGGAGTTTCAGATGGCAGCCGTGCAGAAAAGGAAGTATGAAAAACCAATGATAAAGTTTGTGACAGATATGAATATTATATTGGAATGTCTATATGAGGTGTACGGACAGGAGGAACATCATGTACTTGAAGGGAAGGATATTCAAAAAACGATGATTTTTCCATTTCTGAAGATGTTAGAGAATCAGTGCAATGGAATTACTGTAAGAGTGATACATAAACAATTATGGGAAATCTATATAGCGGATCAATCAAAGGAACAGTTTATCAGTAATGCAGAGTCTCTTTTGAAACCGTTGAAACGAGCGGAGGAAAATGTGAATGTACTACAATAATTACAGAAAATCATGTGGAAACAGGCTGTTGAATAAGAGAATACCGCTATCGGATCAAGAGATCAAAGAACAATATATGGTGGCTTTACAAAAATTGTATGAGCAACATGATTTGGGAAGCATCTTATTTCTGCGGATTGCTGCAGAAACCGGATTAAGAATGCGTGATATTTATGATCTGAAACCCTCCGAGATAGTTGTTAGAAAGATTCATAAAAAATCATTGAAGACTGGTAAATACGAAAACTATCCGTTGATTTCTGAAGAAACAGAAAAGATTGCAGAACAATTAGTGGGGCTTCAAGGCAGATTTTTTAGCAGGGATTATCAGTATTATATAACTGGGATTAAAAGACAGTTCAGTGATCCTAATATGAAATTACTTTACATTGTACAATACAAAAGAAATAAGAATAGGGTTGAATGTTGTGCATGAATCCCAAATGAAAAAGAAATGGATATTTCCATCAGATAGTAGTATGATAAAGATAGTAAAGATTTTCCGTGGAGAAAGGGTGATGGTTATGGCATTGGCACAGGCTACAAAATCTCAAGAAGCAACTTATACAATTGATCATGCAATGGATGTTCTGCTGGCAAAGCTGGACGAGGCGATTGACGATATGGAAAATGGCAGAGTGCAGACCATCGAGGAAGCCTGGGAGGAAATCGACGCAGTATAAGGAACGCAAATGGAAAATAAGAAATACCGTGTTGTAATTGCTGAAAGCGGTAAGCGTGATGTGAAAGAGAAAAAGAAATATATTCTCCAGCATTTCAAATATCGTGAATATGCAGAAAGCTTTTCGCAAAAGATAAAAGCAGCAGCAATGCAATTAAAAGTATTTCCGACAGGATATGAAACGACAGGGTTTCAGTATCGAGGTTACAATATCTATATGAAGCCACAAAGTAATCATTTGCTGTTTTATACTATTGATGAAAGAACTGCAACGGTTACAATTCTTCGTGTGCTTCAGGATGGTATGGATTGGGAATACATAATAAAACGCTGGATAAAGAGAAATTCATAGAGGATAAGGCAGCATTTTGTGCTGTCTTTTTCTATCAGTGATCTTGCGAAACGAGGAGAGATTGGAATGTGTGGACGATATTATGTGGATGATGATACAGCCAGAGAAATAGAAAAAGTGGTCCGGGAGGTGGATGAGAAACTGAGAAGAGAGCGCAGGGGTGATATTTATCCCTCTCAGTCTGCAACTGTGATCACCGGAAGGAAACCACATCTTCTGGCAGAAGAAATGTTATGGGGCTTTCCGCAATATCAGAAAAAAGGGCTGCTGATTAATGCAAGAGCAGAAACAGCTCTGGAAAGAAAGTCGTTCCGGGATAGTGTGATGCACAGACGCTGTATCATTCCGGCAAAGCAGTTTTATGAATGGGATCCGGATAAGAATAAAGTTACTTTCCTGAGAGAAAATCAGCCGGTCTTATTCATGGCGGGTTTTTACAATCGCTTTCAGGATGAAGACCATTTCATTATCTTAACTACCCAGGCAAATGAATCGGTCAGTCCTGTGCATCATCGGATGCCGTTGATTCTGGAAAGATCCGAATTGGAAGATTGGGTATATGAAGACACGTTTTTGGAATATGCACTGCATAAAAAGCCGCCACAGTTGGCACGAAGGCAGGACTATGAACAACAGAGTTTATTTTTAATGTAAAAGGAGCCGTCTGAATTTAATCAGGCGGCTCGGTGTTATTTTATGGCATTTTTGGTTAAGCACACAGGAGTTCCTTACGATCCCGAGAATAAAAGTATGCATGATCTGAAAGAATTTCTTCTGGGATGACCATTGTTTCATTGACTTCCCGAATGATTTCGTTTAATTCCATGCAGTCAGTATCAGAAGCTTTTAATAACAGAACTTCATGTACGCTGCTGGGAATGACAAAAAAATCATCCTGTAATGTTTTACCGATTTGATTCATGAGATCATCATACAGTGTACAGATAGCACCGTGTTGTCTTATAGCATTAGAGAGTATGAACAATTCTGATTTCATGACACAATCTCTGTCTGAATCTATAAACTCATTTGAGCTAGGAAAAGCATTTTGCAGAAAATCAGACATAGGTGTGAGTTCAGCAGGAAAGACACGAGGAGTGTTTTTTCTTGCATCTGAGAAGATGGTATTTAGATCTTTTCCCCAGGTCTTTAGATGTTCATTTCGAATCAGAACCGTTGCCATTCTACTATCCTTACAGTCCAAAAGTACATAAAAGACAATTGCCAGATCCAAATAAGGAATATGCGGTACATCTTTTAGTAGCGACTGATTTGACTTGAAATTGACTAATTTGTAGAGGAGCTTTTCTTGAAGTTTTTCATAATTGAGTAGCATTTCTGTGTCCGTAAAGGAAACATCTGCCGCCTGGTGATACAGCTCAACAATATCTTCTGCAATCAGTGAAAGAGATTTTCCGGTCAGATAGAATTCATACCATTCGTCCAGATACAAAACAGGGCTTATATTGGATGTATCATTGGAAAATTCAATTCCATGCTTCAGGGTGTTATTGTTCTTAGTCGTTGTGATAGGATTCAGGCTGATATGGGAATCAAGCCTGCTTTCCAGTTCTTTGAGTAATGTTTCTTGAAATTCGTTGTAATTCATAAAAATCTCCCTTCTGGTAAATTATTGGGCAATCATTTTTGTGAATAATTCGTTTGTCCTTCCCTCCTTCCTGCATTTAGGCAAAAAAAGAGAATGGACACAAATGCGTTCATTCTCTAATATGCTGCAGATTCCTGCAAAATAAAAAAGCCAGAAGGCTCTGCTCTGTGATGGCAGAGAAATCCTCCTGACTTATATACAAACCTAAACTGCGTGTGAATATCCATTACGGATGACACAAATAATGATTACAAAATTATTTTAACACTATATATAGAAGATGTCAAATGATCAAAAACTATATATTGTATATACGGGGAATTTATAACATCAATGATTGTAAAAAATATCAGATGAGGTGTAGATTCCATATTTTCACTCTTGTAAAAAGAATACCAGTTCGATATAATAATTTAAAAGGAGGCGAACATAAGTTTGGATAAAGTGATTTTTCATATTGATGTGAATTCAGCCTTCCTTTCCTGGGAGGCTGTTTACCGCCTCTATCATTTAGGAGGAAAAGTAGATCTGCGGGATGAAGTAGCTGCTGTCGGAGGTGATATGGCCATGAGGCATGGAATTATCCTGGCAAAATCAATCCCGGCAAAGAAATATAATATCAAAACCGGCGAGAGTATTGTGGAGGCACTTCAAAAGTGTCCGCAGCTTAAATTGGTTCCTCCGAATTATAGTTTGTATGAAAGATGTTCCGCTGCTTTTATGGAGATCCTTCGGCAATACTCTCCGGATGTTGAGCAATATAGCGTGGATGAGGCATTTGTTGATATGACCGGCACCGAAAGTTTGTGGGGAGAACCGGTCACTGCAGCCAACCGTATTCGGAATCAAATCAGGGAAGAATTAGGATTTACGGTGAATGTCGGGATATCGGAGAATAAACTGCTGGCGAAAATGGCAAGTGATTTCCAAAAGCCTGACCGAGTCCATACCTTATGGAAGCATGAGATTGAAATGAAAATGTGGTCGCTACCGGTAACGGATCTGTTCTTCGTTGGGCGAGCTACTGCAAAGAAATTGTTTCATATGGGAATCCATACGATTGGTGAGCTGGCACAGTCTGATCCGATTATGCTGAAAAGTCATTTGAAAAAGCATGGAGAGGTGATTTGGGCATTTGCGAACGGGATGGATGTTTCTGTGGTTCAGTCAGAAGCTCCAGCAAATAAAGGATATGGAAACAGCACCACCATTGCTTTTGATGTTACAGATGTATCTACAGCCAAGCTGGTTCTCCTTGCTTTGGCAGAGACAGTTGGAACCAGACTGCGGGCGGCAGGCGTCCGTGCAGAGGTAATCGCCGTCGGAATCAAAACATTTGATCTTCAGTATGCAAGCCATCAGATGACATTGAATAATGCAACCAACATTACGATAGAAATCCATCGTTGTGCATGTCAGCTCTTTGATTCTCTTTGGAATGGGAAAGCAATCCGGCATCTGGGCATTCATACCAGCAGGATTAAGGATCATATGGATATGCGGCAGCTTGATATGTTTGATACAACGGATTATGAAAAGCTGGAGCATATGGATGCAACTGTAGATAAGATTCGGATGCGTTATGGCAGGGATTCTTTAAAACGGGCAGTATTTGTAGGAAGCAGGATTGATCACATGTCAGGTGGTATCAGTCGGGAAAAACGTACAGTTGATTATAAGAAAGTAAAGGTAGAATAGGAGGTGTCATTTGATGGGATTTTCAATCGGTATGGAAGAGGAAAAGCTTCAGGAGCAAGCAATTCGGGGAGTGCCACATAAGGTTGCAGCAGACTGCTGGTTTACCAGCACCGGTAAAATGATCCCCAGAATGATAAAATATGAGGATACTGAGGGAGCCAGGCATTTACTGAAAGATATTGAAGTGCTAAAATCTGATAAGAAGCATTATGCGGGTATTCTGATGTATCGATATGACTGCAGAGCAGTTGTGAATAATCGGATGCAGAACTTTATCCTATGTTACCATCCGGAAAATAATACGTGGGATATGATATTCCCGGAATAGAAAGGAGTACAAAAGATGAATCCATTTATAGATTGCCCTGTGTATGAAACAGAGCATTTTATTATAAGAAAACTTAAGCGAGAAGATGCAGAGGCATTATTTTCCTGCTATTCAGATTCGGATGCGGCAAGATTTTTCAATGGAGATTGCTGTGGGGATGATTTTTATTATACAGATTTGGAAAAATTCAAAGAATGTGTAGAATTCTGGCTGGAGCGGTATGAAGTACAGGATTTTGTACGCTGGAGCATCCTTGACAAAGAAACCAATTATCTGATAGGAACAATAGAGATTTGTCCTTCTTTAAAATATGCAGTAGATGGGAAACGTATGGGGATTTTGAGAATAGATTTAAAATCTGACTACGAAAGACAGGAAGTGTTAAACGAACTTATGAGTATCCTAATTGAACATGCTTATGATGATTTTCAGGTTTCATCGTTGCTCATGAAAATTCAAAAGGATGCTGAAGAAAGGAAGACGTTGGTTAAAACATATCAGTTTGTTACAGCGAAAGATGAATGTAATATTTCTTTTGAGGATTACTATATCAGGTACAAATAAAAAGAGCCGTCCGGATAGGCGACTTGTATACTGTAGATTTGATTCGAGTTCAATATAGAGATGAAGTGCTTTGGAGCAATATTGTTCAAGAAGTAATCACCAAGGCATAAGAAAAATTACATTCATTTTTAGAAATTGATTTGGAAAAAGGTATAAAAAAGTTAAGAAAAAGTATCATTAGCTTTTTGTTATACTTTTTGTCAATATACTGAGTTGTTCTTCAATGATCTGCACCAATTCATCAGCACTTTCTTTTCTTCCGCCTTTGAGCCAGACGGTTAGTATACTGATGGTAAATCCGGTACGGATAGCAATAAAATAATTGCCGTGTTTCATATTAATTCCAGGAAGTTCTCCAAAGCGCTGTTGCAAAATATCAGCATTTTTCATATGACAGGCATAGATAATGTCCTGTCTGCCTATTTGCATCAACAGTTCTAATATGTCACTATGATTTACCCAATAGTCAAAATAGTGTCTGGCAAGATCAAGTTCTCCCTGAAACAGCTTCGGGTGATAGCTTCCTAAAACTTCATAAAAACAAGTATCGCATTTCCAATACAGCACATCGGAAATATTGTCAAATGCCCGATAGAACGTTGTTCTCGCTACTCCGGAAACCTTTTGCAAATCACTCACCGTGATCTGGTCAAAAGGTTTTTTCTTTATACATTCCAACAGTCCTTTATAAATAAGTTCGGATGATTGAACGGCTCGCTTATCTTTACTGATATGATACATATGCTTCCTCCGCTTTTTCGCTACAAGTTTTGGGTTGTGTGTAGCACTTGGTTTGAAACAATTGTATCACAGATTTATTTCCGCTACAATTGTATCGTAAATAAAATTAAAAAGGAGCGACGGGTATGGAAGCAATTATACAAGGGTGGTTATCTATATGGCTGTATGTGATGGGAGCGATTGGTGTTATATTAAGCTATCTGATTTATAAAAACAGGAAAACCTGGTCGATACTCAATATTCTCTGTACATTGGCGGTCATTGTACTGATATTGCACGTAATTGAGGAATGGGTATTACCGGGAGGACTGCACTATTCCTATAACATCAATCACGGTTCTTTGCTTCTAAGCAAATATCCGATGAACCGATTGACCGATATGATTACCAACTTCGGTGCAGTTGTCATTGGCTGTGTTGTACTCAGGGTATGGGGATTTAAAAAGCCTGCAGGAATTGCAATCATGCTATTCTCTGCGATGGAAGTGGTGATGCACATCGGTATTGGAATCCAGGATATGCAGATTTTTAGCAAATATGGAATGAGTACCATTTATTCGCCAGGGCTTATTACTTCGCTGTTTGGTTTCCTTCCTGTCTGTATTGGCCTTGCCATTCATCTGTTTAAGAAAAAAGAGAATCGGCCAAAGCTTACACAATGGATTATTGCGATTGTTGCAACGGGGGCACTTGGATTTTTGTTAATCAATCTGCCTGAAGCGATACTCAGCAGTGAAAACACTCCTTACGAATTTACCGATCGTGGTTACTATGAGAAGTATGGAGAACAATACGAACAGGACAATGGATACGAATATTTTGTACCGGAAGCGGAGGAACAGTAAATGAAGAACAATACGATGATTTTACAAGATAAAAATGGAAAAGAAATGACTGTAGCAGTACGAGGTGCATTGCCGGTGGATTCTCCCTGTGCTCGCTATACAGGCTTCAAGCAGGAAACTCTTCTTCTGAAAAAGGGGACAATTCGCTTGAAAGGATATATGCCTCTGCCTTGTGACATTATTTTAGAACGAGATGTACCAATAACCTTGCGGGATGGTGTAACAATTTATACGGATATTTTCCGTCCGAATGATGATGAACCACATCCGGCTATTATGGCTATGAGTCCATATGGAAAAGAAATCGGTTCCCAATGGCTGGACGATACACCGAATCATGCCGGCATTCCTATGGATGCTACATCGGGTCTGCAAAAGTTTGAAGGTCCTGATCCTGCTTATTGGTGTAATCACGGTTATGCAATCATTAATCCTGATGTGCGTGGAGCGTACAATTCAGAAGGCATTATCCTCTTTTTTGGTAGTGACTATGGCAGGGATGGCGCGGATATTATTGAGTGGGCGGCAAGTAGGCAGTGGTGCAATGGGAAAATCGGTATGAGCGGAAATTCATGGCTTGCTATTTCCCAGTGGTTTGTTGCCGCACAAAAGCCGAAGCACCTTGCAGCGATTGCTCCATGGGAAGGTTTATCTGACTGCTATCGGGAGATTGCCACACGTGGAGGTGTGATGATGCCGGAGTTTGTCAAGATGCTGTCTGACTCCTTTGCTTCTACGGAAAACGGTGGTATTGAAGATGTTATTGCCATGATGAATAAGCAGCCCACAATATGCAGTTGGTGGGAGGACAAAGAAGCTGATCTGGAAGCAATTGATATACCGGCCTACATTGTAGCCAGCTATACCAATCCTATCCACACCTACGGAACACTGGAGGGCTACCGCCGGATTTCTTCAAAAGATAAATGGCTGCGCATCCACAATACAGGTGAATGGGATGATTATTATCACAAAGGGCATACCGAAGAACTGCGATACTTTTTTGACCGTTATCTGAAAGGTGAAGATAATGGCTGGGAGAACACTCCGAAAGTACGTGTCAGCGTTCTCAATCCCGGTGGTAAGGACATTGTTGACCGTGAGGAGGAAGATTTTCCTATTCCCCGTACCAGATATAAGAGGCTGTACCTTGACGCCGGAGAAAATGCTCTAAGAGAATGTCCGGTTTCATTAGAAAGTTATGTAGGGTATAATTCAGACCGTAAAAGAAGTGGTGTCAGCTTTAGTATGAAGATGTCGGAAGACACAGAGCTTACCGGTTATATGAAGCTGCGGCTGTGGGTTTCTGCTCTTGACCATGATGATATGGATTTGTGCGTAATGCTGGAAAAACGCCGTCCGAACGGACTGAAATATAAATACTCCTTAGGTCCGGGCATGGATACATCGGCAAAAGGTTATATTCGTGTCTCTCTGCGTGAACTCGACCAAGAAAAGAGTACAGAGGAAAATCCAAGACAGTCCATGAAACAGGAACAAAAGCTGAAAAGTGGCGAAATCGTCCCTGTGGATATACTGATATGGCCAATGGGATTGAAATTCAAAAAGGGGGATATTTTGCGTATTACTGTTTCTCCATATAAGACACAGAAAATGTGGACAGGACCATTCAAGCTGAAAATGGCAAAAATAACGATTCCGAAAGAGGGATACACTTATTTTCCGGATGATAAACCTGAAATGTATACGATTGGAGGCTCGGAGATGTTCGCCGGTTCAAAGGTAGACACCGCCAATATGCCGAAAGACCATAATAAAGGCAGGCACCGCATATACACCGGGGGAAAGTACGATAGTTTCCTGTATGTGCCGATTATCCCTGAAAACTGATAAAACATTTCTTATCGGATGTATTTTACTTATTAAGGAGTTTTGCTTATGTGGCTTTGGTTTGTTGAAAAAGGATGGCTGTATTGTATGCTGATCATGGGCATTATATTGACAGTACAGTTAATCGTACATTGGAAAGATTGGAATATACTCAGAAAGCTGGCGGCTTTTACTGTCATTGTTCTTGTATTCCATGTCTGGGAAGAGTGGGTCATTCCAGGCGGATTCCATTATTATTACAATCTTTCTTCGGATGCTATTTTGCGAGATCGGTATCCCATGAATGAACTTACAGACATGATTACCAACTTTGGTGGGGCATTGATTTGGTTTATTCTTGTACAGACGAACAAGTATGAGAGAAAAATGAGTTTTGCTGTGATGTTATTCGGGTATGCAGAAGTAATCATTCATTTGTTGGGAGCAACTTCTTCCCGAACAATGCTGTTGGAAAACGGCATTTACTCTCCGTTTTATGGTCCGGGAATGCTTACTGCTCTTATTTGTTGGCTTCCTCTTGCCATCTCATATACTGTGTATTTTGTAAAGACTCATGTTAAAAAGTGGGATGTGATTGGAGGTGTAACAGTTCTTGTGGTATTAAGTATGCTTTTAATTACAATGCCGGAAAGTCTTCTGAAAAATGAAGATACTCCTTATGTGTATGACAATGCCGGATGGTATGAACAGTGGATAGATGATAGTGGTGAGATTATCAATCGAGGGAAGAAGTAAGAATGGTTACAAATGTGATGGTTCTGCAAAGAGCCCGACAGATTCTTGTTTGTATATTTAGAAACATCGTCTTTGGATACTGCTTTTATTTTGTTTGTAAGAGATATTTATTTTCTATTTGTGATCGTGATTTTATTTAAAATATATGAGCCGTCCAGATGGGCGGCTCGTAGTAATTTGATACAGAATATTACAATTCTAAGCTTGCTGTATTTTTCGGATATCATATTGGGGTGCTACCGTAAGATCAAGCTCGGTAATGGACCACTCCAACCAGTCACCGTGAATAACAGCACGGGCACTGTATCCTGAAATATAAGTATATTCTTTTTCTTCCTCGGTTTGATAAACGTCTTCAAGAACCATCTTATAACTTTTTTCCATTTTCTCATATATTTCCTGATAGTCAGTGGATATGGACGGATCATTGAGCGAATCCCCATAACTGCATAATACATAAACTTTCATAATGCATCCCTTTCTTCTGTTTTGGGGTAAACCAGGAGCTTACCTTTTAGGTCCAACTCCCGGTCTATCCAGTGGTCATTTTCATATACTTGTTTCGTGAGTGTATTGTAGATAATTGGTTCCTTTTCGATATCGTCAAGATCTGCCACGAGACAGTTTTTCCTGGCAATATAGGGATATAAGGCTGCCTCTACTTTTTCCCGTAGTTCTAAAGCCATCAGATGTATAAGAGTCACATCATAGGTCTGTGACATACAGTGGCTGATTTGTTTGATCATTCCTGAATCCTGAATCGTCTGATTGACTACATCTATCTGCTCGTCCATTGACACGTCAGGATTGATCAGTAACTGACCGGCTACAATTGATTTGACAAAGGCAGTGGCTGTCTGAGTTACCTGTGCAATTAATTCCTCGTAAGGAACTTTATAATAGGTCTTCAGGATATCCAAAGGGACATTCTCACGGTTCTGCTTTAGTTTGGAAAGCAGCTTTTCCAGGCTGCTTCCCAGTTCATAAGTAGTCAAGCACACATCACCTCAGTTTCATTCGGTATGTTTTCATATTTCAGGTTATATTGGGTGTTACGGGTTTCGAAAACAATGTTGTTTCTGGAAACTTCCAGAATACGTTCCACAGCAGTTGTCATGAAAGTATGTGTCTGAGTAGAAATCCATGCACGTTCCCCGATTCGAAGCGGCAGGAATAAGGTTCCAGTCACGGTAATTGCCTTTTTATCAATGTTGCTTATCGGTCTGATATTTGTTCTTTTCATGGTGATCACACTCCTTTTTAACAAAATTCTTTCTCTAGTGTTTTTGCCACTAACCTTGCACATCCCATTTCCATCTCATTAAGTGGTGTTTTGGATAAGACAGCCAGAGCGAGAGGCAGTTCCTTGTCATTGCGGATTGGAAACAGTGCCGCTACGGGTTCCCTGTGATGGGAAAGCATATAAAGAGGCTGACTTATATCCAGAACCACCTCATTTCCAGAGGCGATATAAGGCTCCAGTCTTTCCGGAAGGGAAGTGCCTTCTGGAAGATATATCCCTGTTGTTGCAATGACATACTGGGCTGTGCAGATAAAGGCTCCGTGTTTGATTGAACTATAAAGAATGGAAAGAATACTCTGGAGCTTTATGGTATCCTGATGAGGTTCTCTGCATTTTCGAATTCGGATTTCCTGATTGGATAATTCTACTTCCAGGGGATTCCCATTCTCAAGTTTTAAAAGTCTGCGCAATTTCGCAGGAATAACAATACGTCCCTGCGAATCTATGGTGCAGATATCTGAGTATTTCATATGTTCACCTTTCTTTCTAAAAGAAAAGAAGCAGCAAATGCCGCTTCCTTTCCATAAACTTTATGCGTCATAAGGCGATGCCTGTGCCGGGTTTTGATATTGTCCGTTTTGTTGGATTCTTTGAGATTGTTGTTCTGCATAAGCCCGCTTCCCATTTGAAATAAGGGAAGGTGCCATACAGGATTCCCAGTTGGTAATGTAAGAATCCGTGCGTTTTAGTAACGTATACAGGTCCATGTCCGTTAGCTGGATAAAGGCGTTCTTTTCTAAAATAAAACTCCCGGATTTCATATAAGAGCCGCCATTCTGATTTTTGACCTTGATGCCTTTGCCATTTACAATCTGAATCCGCCAGGGGCTTTTCATCATCCGCCCGTTCTGGTCATTTACATGCCGGGAAATAGAAAATTGCTGTGCAATGGAGTAGCCCTGGGCATCAGGGTTTCCGTATATTTTGCTCAGCGACCATTCAAATTCCTGGAAGCCGGCAGTGATCCTAGTTAAGAAAAACTGGATCTGTTCCGGTGCCAGATTGAACTGGACGATGATATTTTTATTTCCCGTTCCATTGGAATAATCCTGGATCGTGATTCCAATCAGGGAGTTGACATTATGACCGTTTTCCTGGTACTCACCTTTGGCATGTATTTGAGCATAACTGGTCAGTGGTGCATACCTAAGCCTGTCATAAACAGCAATGAGTTTGCGATCCGTTTGTACTTTATAGATCTGCTCGGAGATCCGTGGTGGTTGATTCTGATTCATAGCTTTTCCCTTCTTTCTACTTCAGGTATTGTTTCACTAACAGCGTCATGTTTTTTGGTAAGTCTTCCAGTTTTGTAATATCCAGAAAGCCATCCTGATAGATTCGCTTAATATTTTCCTTATCATCTCCGATTGCTGCAGCAAAGAGTTTGATCCCTTTTTTGGAATACTCCTTTTTAATGCCACGCAGGTCGGCTTCTGCTTCAGTGCCGTAATAGCCGGTATCTGCAGGCTGTCCGTCAGAAATGATAATCAGAAGTTTCTGCTTTTCCGGACGTTTTGCCAGATGCTCCGCCACAAAACGGAGAGCAGCACCATCACGATTTCCACCTCTTGCAGACATATCCATGAGCCGGTAGCGGTCTGATGTGTCGATAGAATCAAATTCTGCATAGGAATAAAGTTCTACGCCTCTGCCACCAGTTGAATGGCCATATATAGTAATGGGCACTTGAAGGCTCTGGCAGAAATCATAAAGCACAATGGCCGTCTTTTTCGCATGTGTAATCCGGTCTCCCCAGCTCATTGATCCACTCTCGTCTACCAAAAGTCCTACTGCAAGTTTCTGCTCTTCAGAAGGAAGCCTGGTCCTGGTGAAAAAGGTTCCATCTTCGTGGTGCATTGCACGTGTATCCAGACGTTTTCCAAATTGCAGGTTCTTTAATTTTCCACCCTCACTTTCTTCTTTTAAAAGCGGTGCGATAGACTTCTGCAGGCGTTTGGACGCCCGGATAAGCATTGGTGCTACGGCCTGATATGACTGTTTTAAAGAATCCGGTACATATGCCATTCGGTTGATTGTAACATGAACTCCGGTATGAGCATTTCCGTAATGGATATCGTTTGCTGCCTTCTGCAGTTCTTCGGTCATTTCCTGTTGGTACTGTGTTTCTGCTTTCTCTGTAGCGATGCCATTCAGGATCCGGAACAAGTCGTTGGCAGACTTTTCATAACCGGTGCCAAGGTACTGGTGATTATAAGTAATTCCTGGATTATTTTCGTCAAGGATGGTATTCGTTTTCGCAAGTGCAATCCGGTTTCCTTCTTCGGCTACAACATCCTGGGCAGCCTGCGTTCTTTCCTGACGCATGGCAGGAGGAGTACACGGTAAGGGATTTGCTTTCTGTTCCTTTTTCCCTTCTTCAGCCTGCTTTGGCATAGTACCGCCTTTGCCAGAAGGCAATGGGGTGGCACCATGAATCTGGTTACCCAAAAGTTCCTCTAACATCTGACTTGCATCCGATGCAGAATGTTGCTCCATTCGTTCTTTTGTCTCTTCGATCAGAGGCTTGATGTATTCCCATAGAATAGCCACAATGTGATTAGAAGCGTGAAAACGGTCCTTTGTTTCATCTGAATAAATGGCAACATCTACATATGGCATGCAATCTTCCAGATAATCCAAATAAGGACCTTTATAACCGGACAGGTTATTGATGGTTCCCGCCCTGCAGTATTGAAGCAGAAGATTTGCCATGATTGCAAAATCAGAATACTTCTTTTCAATCTGACTCTGGATTGATGGCATTTGTTCACACATCCGCAGGTTATTCAGTTCAATCCCCCGGCGGAAAGTGCCCGGATGAGAAGTGCACATTCGTGCCTCTATATAGATGTCTTCCAAAATATTATTGATATGAGAGGCGCAGGATGCCAGAGTCAGGCAGGTCGCTTTATCTTTGCTATCCATAGCCTCCAGTATTTCTTCACAATTTGTCTGATAGGAAAATTCCGTAAAGGAAGGATTGGATGGGTAGAAGGCACCTTTTTCTATGTTGCCAAGATACAGCCCTAGGGCTGTAAAATCTGAGAACAGCAGGTGCGCAGTCTCATGCCCGTTGAATCCGACAAGGCTTTCGGAACGGAGATACCGGGAAGGAAAACTCTGGGTGATTTCATTTGCAGCATTGATATGGATTTTATAGTTATCCGTATGTGCAATGCCTGCGTCTGCCCGGGCATTCCATTCCATCAGAGTCTGAAGACCTTGACGGTAGCGGCTGGTAGCCGCTTTCGCCATAGAGGTCAGGTATTTCTGGTAAGCAGATGAGGTGAACAGTTCCTTGTCACTGATGGCAAGTTCCTGATCCCGAATCATCTGTTTTAATTTTTTCTGGTTGCTATTCAATTTTAATTCGTCCTTTCTTTTTAAAATAATTTTTCAGTCAAAAGCTCTTCCATGGTGTATCCAAAATAGACTGCCAGATGGTAGACCACAAATACGGGTGGAAAGCCTCTTCCTAATTCATACTTACGGTAAGATTTTGTTGGAATATGCAGAATCCTTGCCAGGGTTTCCTGGGAAAGATTCCAGCGTGGTAGTTTCCGCAGATAATGGATATTTGCGGAGAAAATATCCAGCATATCTTCTTCTGTAATTTTTAAATTGTTATAAGGTTTTCTCTGTGTCAATGTACCAACCCTCCTATGCTGCGAGAATAGAATCCAGACAGCCGGTTTCCACTTCCGAACGGCTTTCTGCGTCAGCAGATACCGAAGAAAGGATCGTGTAATGTGCAGCTTCCCGGACGTCACCACAGACCATATAGGACTGCACCCAGGAAATCAGTTCACGTACACCGCAGCATCCGTCTGTGATCAGATTCTCACTGCAGTATTCGGAAACAGCCTTGACGATCTGTGCCATAGTGCGGACCATTTTCTTATCTTTGCATCCGGTGATCCCGAGAACGCGCTGTACCAGTGTTTCTTCATCCGGCTCCTCCAGATCGATCACCAGATTCATTCTGGAAATGACAGACTGGTTCATCTGTTTACAGCCTGCATAATCATTGTTGGTTGTAACAACGATGGTCGTATCCGGATGCCTCTTGATCACTTCTCCGTTTGGCAGAAATACACTGTTACATCTGTCAAGAAGGGAATTGAGTCCTACTAAAACACCGGGGTTTGCGATGACCGTCGGCTCCTGAAGTTCCACCAGATAACCGTGTCGGATTGCCTCAACAAGAGGGGTATCTACGTATTTAAACTTCTGGTGGGAAGACTGGTTCTTATAATGCGCATGCATTTCATCAAAGATTGTGTCGATGAGCTGTTTGTATACCACATCCTCCGTCACCTCTTCGTCATAAATACCGGTCAGCTTCTGATAAGCAGTTGCTGGGTCTAACATGATATCCTGGAAAGATGGATATTCACTCTGAAGGCTGGATAATTTTCCATCCACGTCCGGAAGAATCTGACCGAGCAGATCAAATATCTCCGTATTGGCAGAGCAGGTAATGCAACGGTAGGGCAGATGTAAGCCAGCAGCAATCGCCTTGGCACCTTCTGTTTTTCCGGTTCCTGCAGGACCCCGCAGAAGAAAATTCCGCATAGGTGAAACAGTATTTGTTGTCAATTTTGCATGTTCACAGATCCGCTTGATCTCTGGCGGTATGATATACCATGGTTCCAGCGTTGGAACAGTAAGTTCTTCCTGGGGAGTGAGTATCCGTGATTCAGATAAGACGTATTTACTGATAAAGTCTTCTTTGGCAATGGATTCCGTGTTCCTTTTTGTGGTGAAACCGGGAATCAGCACTTGAAAAGTACCAAAGAGCGTATTTGTAGGAGCGTAAGTACCCTGCTGTACTGCGAATGGTTTGAGCTTAGGAATAGCACCATTGGCAGGAGTATCATTGGGAATCCCGCCGGTAGAAAGAGAAGTTCCGTATCGTAATCTGCGATAGATATTGTCACAAAGGACGGCTGCAGTTTTCACGGCTTCTTCCATATCCGTATAACCATTGTCACGGTGCTTTTTCAACTCCTGATAATATTCGTTAAACTCGTCATCCTGCATAATGGTAGGGAGAAGTGCAAACAAAAGTGCAGCTCCGCTGTTCTTATCTTCCTTCAAAAGATATTGGTCGGCTGTTGTTTCGGAATCTATTGGTTTGGGATAAATACCGGCAATGAATTTTCCGTTTGTCCGGTTATAGATCACCACATGCAAATCTCCGGTTTTGCTGGGATATTCCGCTATTGTATAATTATTCCCCTGGCTGCCAATTGCCCCGAGTTCTTCAGAAGCGGTTCCACCGGGCGGATTTTCCAGTTCCATGTATGCAAGAATCGCCCGGAGCGTGGACGCATGAAGTGTCGAACGTTTCTGAGGCTGTGTGCAGTATTTGGAATAGACATCCTTCCTGATGGGATCATCCGTATAATCTTCAAAAGGTTCCGGAAGTTTTCGCTTGAAAGACCAGTTACTGATCAGGTTTCCATTTGGCATAGTATTTCTCCTCCTTTTTTACATCCAGGATAATTCCAGGGTGCCTTCGTTTTCTTTTGCATTCAGCTCATCACGGATAAAAATATCTGTGAGAGCTGCCCAGTAGTTTTGGGGCGGAAAATGCTCGAAAGTACCTTTGATTTCCTTGGAATCTCCATTTTTGATAAATATTTCTCCATTTTCGCTGATAAATAATTTTTGATGTCCTCTTGCCTGCAGATCTCCAATCAGATTGGAGAGTAATGGCTTGCCAATTAGGGTATACCAAGACTGGGGATCCACCTGACCGATGGAATCAGTGCCTGCAGGTTCCGACTTTGGCTTTAATGATTCTATCGTCATCATAGAAAGTACCAGTTCTCCATAACAGTCCAGCCGGACTTCAGCAAAATTATATTCTTTCGTATGGAAGGTACGAATACGCAGGGCATTTCCATTCAGAAGACTGTCTACAGTTGGTTCTTTAGTAAATTCCCATGTGGCATTCGGATAAGAGGACTTCAGTTTCCCTGTAATCTGGTAACTGATCTGTCTCCAGAGCAGAGTTTCCATATCGGTGATACCGTCTGGATTCCCAGAGGAATATGCTGACTTTCGTTTGAGTGCCGGAGATGGGATGCGGGGAAGACGCGGGACAATCAGGAAGAGGAGACTTCCTAAAATACCTGCAAGTGCAATGCCCGCAATCACTGAGCGGTTTATATTATCCGGTACAAACAGTAATGACAGAAACAAAACGAGAACAACAGATTTTAATATTTTTAAACCTTTACTTTTTTTCCTTCGTACTTTCATTGTATGATTCCTTTCCTGTAAACAAAAAAAGAGGAACCGCCATGCCCGATGGGTAAGCAATTCCTCAACCTGTTATTTCTTTTGAGTTATCCGTTAAACGGAAGCTGGTCAGCCATGCCTTCCGGGATTCCCTGAAAACCGTCCCCGGTAAAGCCACTTTGCTGTCCATATGCCATGTTCTGTTGTGGATAATAGCTCTGCTGGTACATGTTGTTTCCAATCGGTCCAGAAGGTGGAACAGCATAAGAGTTGCCCTGTGTTCTGGCACCTGCGGTGTTTGGTATACCTGCATTTTGATTTCCAGCACCATTCATGTAGCCGCCTCCCTGAGCAGCGCGATTTTGATAACTGCCACTTCCTGGGGTAGCCGCACCTCCGTTGTTGTTATTAGGCATGCTATTGCCATTTTGATGATTTCCAGAATTTCCGTTATTCTCATTTTCCGGCTTGTTGGAAAGGCAAAACTGCCAGTCCTTGACATTAATTTTGGCTCCAACTCCTGGCTGCCCAGCCTTCTGTCCCTGCTGATAGAGAAATGGATGGATTTCCAGATCTCCATAGACATAAATACAGGTTCCGGATTTTACACCGGCTTTGATCAGACGCTCTGCCAGGAACTTGTTAAAATAGCATTGATAGAACATGGACTCGTATCCATTCTGACCATTTTGTGTGTTCTGGCTCCTCTGAGAGGAAGCAAGATCCAGACTGATGTACTCTGATCCGTTGTTCTTTCCTTGCTGCATGGCAGGATCCTTTGTTACCCTTCCCATAACATGAATAATTGCTGACATAAAAATTCTCCTTTCTGCCTCTTAGGGCTTTAAAATAATAAAAATGAATAAAAGAATAGGAAACCTGTATACCAGATTTCCCATAAATAAAAAAAGAGCCATTAAGTGACCGCATAATACGGCTATCCTAATGACTCTAATTTCCAACATAAACTTACGTGTGTTCTGGAAGAATGGTCCAGACTCCCTTTAGGGGATAACACAAAAACTCAAGTACAGTATTATAGTAACACAAGATATAGTAAGTGTCAATGAACGAAATGCTATATATTGGTTTCGGAGGAGAATCTACTACATATTGAACTATGAAAAAACAAAAGTATATAGTACAATAGAATTTACAAATAATAAATCAGAAAAGAGTAAATATATGACATATGATAAAATGCAATTATTTATAAAACCATTACCTGCATCAGTAATAATTAAAAATTATATAGAGGGACATCCGATTGATTGTGAAGAATATTTAACAGAATTCGTTAATTTTTCTAAATTGAAAAAGGATAAAGGAAATGAAACCTTCATCTTAAGAAAACATTGTGAACAAAGTCAGAAACAAAGTGATATTTATAATTCTTTTTATGAGTTAGATTTTAAGATATTAGTAGATACCCGATATATGGAAGCAAAAAGCACATTGAGTAATTCAGTTACAGAACTTTGCCCAGGGGTTACACAAATTGGTCCTTCTAAATTTTCTGGTAGTAAAACTGCTTTTGATATAATAAAGTGTTTTCGAGGAAAAACAGAAGAGGATTTAAGAAATATCGAACAGGGATTATTAAAGCTTCCTGAAGGAAAGGTTATAAGACAGACAATGCAAAAGATATCTGTTAACAAAAATATTATGTTTTTCCTTCCGTATGATTATTCATTTAAGAATCAAGAAACAGATTTTGAAGGTGCTAAATTAATTGCTGATTGTATTTCTAAAGATTTGAAAAGTTTATTAGCATATAGAAAAATGAAAGTAACAAAAGATACTTATATAGCATTTATATCAGAAAGATATTTTGTTATAACGGAGGAAAAAGAAAGTAGCCTCATTTTTTATGATATGATAAAAACAAGCGATAGTAGTTTATATAGTTTTTTGTATTCTGTTGGTAAACTGTAATTAGCTGTATTATAGATAAAGGGAAATGACCATGCAAAGCAAACAAGAAGTAATTACATATTGTCATTCTTTTGAGCAGGTATACGAGGATTATCCATTCCACGATTCTAACTGGTGTGTGATGCGCCATAAAGGGTCTAAGAAGACATTTGCTCTAATCTATAACAAAGATGGACATGTATGGATTAATGTGAAATGTGATCCGCAGTGGAGGGACTTCTGGCGAAGTACTTTTACATCGGTTGTTCCTGCATACCATATGAATAAGACACACTGGAATTCTATCATTCTGGATGGAACTGTCCCGGAGGAAGATATCAAACGGATGATTGGTGAAAGCTATGATTTAACAAAGGGGAAGAAAGCATGAGGATTTTGGTAGATGCAGATGCCTGTCCGGTGGTATCTATTGTAGAGCATATTGCGAAAAAATATCAGATATCAGTAATCTTACTGTGTGACACGAATCATATTCTGCAGTCTGATTACAGCGAAGTTTTGACAGTTGGAGCAGGAGCTGATGCGGTAGACTTCAAGTTGGTCAGCGTCTGCCAGAAGGATGACATTGTGGTAACACAGGATTATGGTGTTGCTGCGATGATTCTTGGAAAAGGAGCATACGGGATACATCAGAGTGGCAGATGGTATACGAATGAAAATATTGACCAGATGCTTATGGAGAGGCACTTAGCAAAAAAGGCACGAAATGCGAAAAAAAGAAACCATATAAAAGGTCCAGCGAAACGTACCGCTGAAGATGATGTACGGTTTGCAGAATCGCTGGAAAGGCTGATTCATAAATATCGTTAAGTGTAGGTCAGGATGAAAGAATACATTATGAAAGAATACATTATGAAAGAATACATTATGAAATATGAGTGTTACCATGTTAACTGGTAATATAAAAGATGCCGTAGACAAGGAAGAACCTTGCTACGGCAATCCTTTTGTGTTGATAAGTATATGAGAGCTGGATCAATCTTTTGAGGGAGAACCCGAGGATAGCTCCTCGAATCCGAGCAAATTATCACTGATCCCCATACTTTCTTCCTCGTTATAAGGAGATTTGCGAAAATACATTCGGTAATAGTGCCCTTGAAGCAGTTTTACACTTTTATCTGTCGTGAACTGATATTCCCGGTCATCGGTTCCGATAAGATGAATTTGCTGTGTTTTCTTAAAGGCTGAAACTTCCCGTTTGCTGCAATATCCTTCCACTGTCAGGTAGGAACCGGAATGGATGAGATGGTACAGGCTGATACACCGAATCAGGCAACATACACCGATTACGAGGCTCATAATGAGAAGGATTTTATCTTTTGTCTGCATCCCGATGATGCATCCGAACAGTACACAAAAAAAGCCGATTGCCGCCTGGGCAACCAGCTTGGATAGTAATGGTTTTGGCATAGTGCTCCTTTCAGAATCGTTGGAATGAAATTTGTTTATTAAGATACAGATTGCCGACAGCCTGCAGGACCGGATACTGGATATGCAGAATCTGTGCCTGGTCAGCCAGTGTCTGGTAGGTATATTCTGTCCCATCATAGAGTTGTGTGAGGACATCTTCTTCCCGCGTTGGAGCTTTCTTTTGCTCCACACAGGTCACCAGTTCTGCAGTGGTTAGCGGAATGGCTTTTGTAAGCTTTATGACGGTTTCCTCAATAGGCGTGTTTTTTTCTTTCCGCAGATATTTTCCAAAATCTCCGGGCTTGATTTTACCATCTACATAGAGCTGGATACAGGTAAATAGCCGGGTGGAGAAAGTTTCGTGAACCGGAAGGATGTGAAGTTTTCCTAAAAGCTGATAGAGTGCATCTACGCCGGTCACTCCTTCTCCTTTTGCAATCAGACCGCGCAAAAGCAGTCGGTTCAGATAGTGGGAAAATGCCAGTCCGTCCGGTCTGCCGCTGTTTTTAAGCCGCACATTGTAAGCAGATTCCAGTTCGTGTATCTGCAGAATCTGGAAGGCAAGGCAGCTCCAGAGAATAAGTTCGTGATCGCATAGTCCGAATTCCTGATGATTATTCAGAACCATAGGAGTGGATTTCCCATCTGTATTTTTGACAAATTTTAATGTGCCGATGGCGGTATAAAGTGTCAGCATAGAACTGCCTCCTTCTTGTTATGATGCTAATAGCTCATATAATAGCTCATTTTCTTTCAGCCATTTTCTCGCCTTGCTCTGCCATGCCCTTACCCTGTTGGAAGGAACCTGATATAGTATTGCAAGATCCCGATCGGTGTAACCGTCTTGCTGCAGACGGAGAGTGGCAATTCCTTTTTGTATCATATTGCTGCTTGCCGCTTCCAGTTCCTTCAGGTATGCAGTGGACAGGTTTTGAATCGCTTCCTGCTCCGTGGAAAGGGAAGTATGATTGTGGTGAAACTCATTTTCATAAGAGTGACCGTCCTCGGATTCCAGCAATGCATCTAAGGAACAGAATCGTTTATTATATTGGTAAACGGTACGCCAGTATCCGTAGATCGCATTACGGACAGCAGCTCTGGCATATGGTCGGAAGGGACGGTGTCCATCGTATTTAGAAGCTGCATTGCACAGTGCCAGGTAACTGGTTTGCGTCAGCTCTTCATATTCCTCCAGAGAAAGATTCAAATAATTACGTGTCAGGACATTTACCATTTGCGGCACCAGATCCATGTTTTCTTCAATGAGCTGGCTGTAGGGGATAGGATTATTTTTCATGTCATCCACCCTCCTTACCCTGCAAGGCACAGCGGTACATGGTTGTAGCGAAGGACTTTCTCTGATTCTTCTATAAGTCGTTCGCACATGTACTCACTGAAATTGCCGATATGTGCCTGTGTGGTGTCGAGGCAGAATTTGTCTGACATCCACCGGTAGGCATCTTTTTTGGACAGAATTCCCTGTTTCCAGATCTGGTCAAAGATTCGGTGTGCACGGATCCGTTTCTCACGAAGAGATTTATTTGCCAGAGTGCCTTTAGGGCGAGTGGTGCCGGGATGGACGCTGACGTAGGAATTGCAGACCGGATAGCGGCTGCATACATAAAGTTTGCCTTCCCATGCATTTTTTCCATGGACATAAGATGTATCTCTTAAAATGGCCGGGCTGCCACAGTAAGGGCAGCGTATGATTTGTTTCTTCATCATGATTCACCTCGCATTACGTTTTTTATACGTACATTTATCCTTTATTAGTAAGTTTATTACGTTTTCTATACGTATATTGTAAGTAAAAGTGTGATGAATTCCCATATATCAGGGACGGAAACAGGTACCCAAATGTTCCCTTTTTACCACTTTCTGCCATTTTTTATGAATGTTCTGGATAGAAAATGGTTTTGATTAATGGAAAAAGGCCACTGTCTGTAAAACGTTGGTAATTAACTGCCGTGAAGATAAACTTATTACAAAAGTATCGGAGCAGGAACAGTGCAATTAGTATCAAGCAGATCCGGTAGATGGTGAGCGCCTGCCTTTTCTTTTTGTGTAAAGAAGTAAATCTGCAGTACAGGATATAAACCATAGGGATAAAAATCAGGGTAGTAAAGCCCTTGTCAATCGTTTGGATGATCAGAGTAAGCATGTTGCACACCTCCTTGTCTTTATTCATTCTGTACGCAGAAACAAGTAAAAACGCAACTTACCAGTCATAGTTTTTCTCTTCCTGCATTTTTAGGAGTTCCATACAGGGACAGTCGGACTTGGTTGCAGTTCTGATATTTAGGTAAGAGCGATATAAGGATAAAAAGGCAGATACAGATATGTTGCTTATACATTCTTCCGGTTCCGGATAACAGGAAAATAAAATCCGGGCATCGGAAAGAGGGAGGATCAGCGGTTCTGCTGTGGCATCCGGATGAAATAGGAATCCGGATTCTCTGCATATACCGGAAGTTTTACAGGAAGGGCAGGTCACATGGATGCAGTGATGCCAGTTCCCATCACAGGCATCTAAGAATCTACGAACATGTTTGATATCTGTCTGGATATAGGTTGTTTCCATATTCATCACCAAAAAGCAGGCAGTCTCTATGGACCGCCTGCACTGAAATTAAAGATTATTTTTGTTTCTTTTTCCGGAAATAGATTACTGTAGCAATACCTGCAAGCAGAAGGGCACCTGCAGCAATACCTGCGTAAAGAAGAATAGGGGTATTATCGCCGGTCTTGACTGGTGTGGAGATATCCGGAGTATCTTTTGGTACATCGGTAATTTTCACTGTCTGGCCGTCATCATTCAAATCTTCGTGATTGGTCAGTTCCAATTCTTTTTTGTTGTCTTTATCACCGGTAGATACATAGAGCTTTTCAAAAACAACTACATCGTGTCCGGAAAGGGCAGTGGCATCAAAGGTAAAGGTTACTTCTACAGCGCCTTCAGAGTTTTCCGGTTTGAAAGTTGCTTCAGATGTTACAGGTTTTCCATCAATCAGTACTTCCTTACCGGTTTCCTTGTCCATCAAAGTACCCACAATCCGGTAGGTAAGACCAGTTACCAGATCCTTGTAAGAAACGGTATCAATAATAGAGGTTTCTTTTTCTGCAAGGACTTCCTTGTCGCCGTCTTTTCCA
Organism: Bariatricus sp. HCP28S3_D3; assembly: GCF_052065755.1. NCBI lineage: Bacteria > Bacillati > Bacillota > Clostridia > Lachnospirales > Lachnospiraceae > Bariatricus > Bariatricus sp. HCP28S3_D3. The sequence continues at coordinate 25,549 of NZ_JBQHTK010000026.1, forward strand.
TCTTTAGCGGTAGTCTTAATCTCCGGGAAATAGATAGTCTGTGGAGCATCATCAATCTGGGTATGGAAAGCAACTTCTTTGTCCTGATAAGATACAGACTCAAAGGCTACTATCGTTTTGCCTGCGAGAGCAGTGGCATCCAGTATGAAAGAGAGCTCTACAGTGCCTTCCGCATCTTCTGGTGTGAAGGTCAGTTCGGACGTAACTTCTTTTCCATCGATTTGCAAAGGTTCGCCAGATTCCTTATCCATTAAAGTTCCGGTTAACTTATACTCTTTATTTGGAATGAGATGGTAGGAAACGGTATCCATAATGATCAGTTCTTTCTTTGGAACTGCCATCTGGGTATTGGTATCCGGGCAGTTTGCCTGAGTTGCAATTTCCGGGAAAAAGATCTGTTGACCTTCATCTTCGAGATCTGCATGAACAGCAATTTCTTTTTTATCCTGTGTTACAGATTCAAAAACAACGGTTGTCTTACCGGCCAGTGAACTGCCGTCAAATTCGAAGACTACATCTACGGTACCTGAGCTGGTTTCCGGCGTGAATGTTGTTTTTGCAGATACCTGTTTGTCATTAATTAGCACAGGTTCTCCAGTTTTCGCATCCATGAGTGTACCCGTTGCAATATACTTAAGGTTTGGAACCAGCCCTTTATACTGGATCGTGTCAATGAGTTTCACTTTCTCATCAGCATTTGCCATATGCTCACCGGTTTCAGAGTCTATGGCCTGCGTGCCGATCTCAGGAAAAGAAATTTGCTGGTCTTGATCAGAAAGGTCCGCATGGACAGCCAGCTGTTTATCTTCCTGATACAGTTCCTCGAATATAACAGTTGTTTTTCCGGAAAGTGAGGAAGCATCAAAGGTAAAAGAAACTTCTACGGTTCCGGGGGATTTTTTCGCTGTGAATGTCTTTTCAGAAGTTACAGGTTTGTCCTCAATCTGAATTGCTTCACCGGTCTCGACGTCCATTAGTGTTCCAACCAGCTTATAGGACTGACCTTTCTTTAGTCCGGAATATTCGACAGTATCTACAAGAGTGACTTCTTTTTCCGGTTTGCTCATATGGGTACCTGTTTCTTTATCCAGAGCTGTTGTGCCGATTTCAATCAGGTCATCGGTCAGGGTTCCAAGGTCAATGGTAACGGAATCTTTATATACAGTCACTTCGAATTTTAAAAGATTCATGCCTTTATTGGATTCACATCTCTGCTCCTCAATGACATATTGATCATAGATAAGGGCACCTTTGGAATCGTCTGGCGTGGAAGATCCGAACCAGACTCCATCTTCCGATGTTTCTCCACGGTTGGTGTTCTGGGTGTGTTTGTTCCATTTGGAAGCTGTACTGGCATATCCATTTTTGTCCGTCACGATGGTATGGCTTTCTCCGGTTGTAACAGAGGTGATGGTAAACGGAACATCAGCAAGACGGCTCAGTTCTCCATCGGATACCTTTACCAGTTCCAGATCGCCACGGATTACCTGGTTTAAAATAGAGGAATCTTCGGCAGTCAGCTCTACGATTTCTCCGTCTTTAGTAATGTCAAATTCAATGGAAATCGTTCCCGCGTTCAGATATCCTTTCGGAGATTTTGTTTCATCTACACGGTAATGTCCGAATGGAAGTGCATCTTTTGCAGTAGATGCAAGCCCGTTTTCATCCGTCACAAGATTCATGACAACCTGATCTTTCGTATAGGTCTTGTCCGCTACAATAACGGGATGCTCATTTAAAGTGGTAATGGTAAATTCTGCACCTTCCAAAGTAGCACTGCCCTGTGGTTCTGCTTTCTTTGTCTCCTGGTCACGTTTCTGGATCTTAACACCGCCACGGTAGATCTGTTCATCGACAGATGAAGCATTGTAGCACTGTACTGTTTCCTTGGCACCATCGGCTGTGATCTTCTGTACGAATACAGTTTCATTGGAAAAGTATCCGACAGGAGCTTTTGTTTCCTGAACAGTAACTGTTCCGAGCGGGAGACAAATGGTTTTTCCATCCGTCTGTGTATAGAACGCATCTCCAGAGACCAGATAATCTTTGGAAAAATGAGATTTTCCTTCTGCATCAGTCTTAAATATCCAGGTACGTGCTGGGTTAGCCCCATTTGCGGCAGGATCCTGATCGGACTGTTCGGTATAGAATTTAACAGTAAACTGTGCATCCGCAAGAGATGCAGATCCTTGTGGCTGTGCTTCCTGTGATTCCTTGTCTAGTTTCTGAAGGAGCAGATCCATTGGATTGCTCTGTGGGATTTCCGTCACATTTACAGGCATGATTGCTTCGGATTTGACAGTGACGTTATGGGCTTTGGTGTCCAGGATGAATCCTTTGGAAGCTTTGGTTTCTTTTATCGTGTAATTACCTTCCTCCAGTTCTCCGGATTTTGCATAGCCGTTTTTATCTGTTGTCAATGTCTGTACCAGTTCCTCTCCTTTGTAAATGCCGTATTCGGCGCCCTGTAAGCTATAGTTACTGTTCCCATCGGAAACAGAGGCGTTGGCTGAAGATTTGCGGATTTCCAGATAACCGTAGGGAACCTGATACCAGCTTCCAACAACAGTCTGGCTTCCGCTTCCTGGAATGATAAAGGCTCGGAAGTTTTCCGGGGGAGCAGGAAGGCTTTTGATTGCTTGTGCAACTTCTTTTGCTTTGTCAATGAAACTCTGGGGTGCACCATGGAAGGCTCCGGTATCTGAAGAATACCCTGCATAAATATAGGCGACGACAAGATGTCCGATTACATAGGAATTGTCATCAGACCAGCCGCTGAAATATTTGTCTTTTACAGTTTTTTCATAGCCATAACCGCCATTTAGGTAATACAGTGCTTTCCGAAGCGGGGAATCCTTTGCCAGAAGGTCATAGGAATAACTGCCGGAAGCAGGGGTTTTCTTGAGTGGTTCCACACAGTAAGCGGTATTGTTCCCATCAAATGTCATGCGTGAAGTAAAATAATCTCCATACGGAATGTTCGCTCCTGCGTGAAAACTGACGGTACCGTCTGCCGCATGAACAGTCATGTCGCCGGAAAATACGGTCCCGACAGTAACCAGTACTGCAAGCAAAAATGCGAGCAGCCGGTGGATGGATTGATTTGTTCTTTCTAACATAAGTCTCCTCCTTACTTTGAAGATATGAAAAAGGCAGCGATTTCGCTGCCCCGGGTGTTAACCGGCTTTTGCTTCTTTGTGTTTCTGGCGTTCAATGATTTCCAGAAGTTCCTGCCGGTCGGTGGTAATCAGTTCCTTTTCCAGCGTGGATGCTTTGAATTCCACCGTAATGTTATTGTTGTTTGTTGAGATCAGGCCATTCCCCCTTTGAAAATGTGTGATATTCATGACTTCGGTTTCAGACAGGTGCAGGATATTTTTTACCCGCTGTGCCTCTTCATCCTCCATGTTCAGGATGATCTTGGTCTTACAGTTGTTGATGATACCTTTTCCATATTTACCATCATCCAGTGCAAAGAAATCATTTAAATCTTGTGTGGCAAAAATGCCAGCTCCTGAGTAGGCACGGATGATTTTGGCAATCTCCAGAACAAATTCTGCAGCCAGGCGGTTACTGGAAGCACCGATGAGCTGCCATACTTCATCTACGAAGATCGCTTTTTCCTCTGTCCGGTTTTCTTTCGCTTTATCCCAGACGTAATCCAGGGCAACGAACATACCGACTGTCAGAAGGTCAGAGGAACCTGTCAGTTCCGAAATGTCGAGTACTGTATATTTGTTCGTCAGGTCTACGTTAGTTTTCTGGTTGAAAGAAGAAGCAGAGCCATGGACCAGACGGTTCAGGATATGTGCCAGACGTTTGGTATCCGGACTTTCCATCAGAATATTATAGACATCCTCAAGGATCGGCATTTCCTTATACTGGTCTGGATGATCCGTGTCAAGGAGGGATTCGTTTTTATGCGTAATTCCTTTCCTGGCGTAGGTTTTAATAAGTGCCTCATCCAGAAGCTGTTTCTCCTCATGATTCATGTCAGGAATCAGGAGCGAGAAGAAGATATGAAGCCTCTGGATTTTGGAAGCCAGAGCGGAAGCATCCAGTGTTGGCCCGTCCAGCAGTTCATTGACAGAATTATCAACTTTTCGGATTTCCATGACATTAATGCAATTTTGGCTGGCAGGAGAGATCTGGATGAATTCTCCACCCACGTTTTTACAGGCCCGGTAAAATTCATGTCCCTTCAAAGGAGCAATGATGAAGACCTGGATTCCCTTCCGCCGCATCCGAAGTGCCATGGTCTGCATGGTGAATGTCTTACCGGCACCAGAACATCCAAGGATACAGATGTTGGAGTTTTTATACTGTTTGGAATCAAAAATGTCCGCTATGACCAGTGAATTGTTATGCTTATTTACTCCGAATAAGATGCCATTGTCGTCACAGATGGAGTAACTGGTGAACGGGTAGCAGCTTGCAGCTCCCGTAGTCAGGACATTTCGTTTTGACAGTTCATAGAGTTTTTTATCCAGGTTTGCAAGCGGCAGGGAGGATAGGAAACCCTGTTCCTGTAAGAAGTAGCAGGAGTGCAGATCCATATCCTGGGAAATCAATAGTTTCTTCATCTCCTGAATACGCCACTGCAGTTCCTCAAGATCAGAAGCAGTAATCGTGATCAGGAGATTGATATAGTAAAAGTCTTCGTTATTTGCCAGACCAGCCTTCAGAAAGTATCCGGAGCGGATCGCAGAATCCAGATCATCAAAGTCTGCGTTTGTATCGGATGCATCCTTGATCTTTGACCGGTTGATACGGATCTGTTGTCCAAGCCGCTGCTGGATCTTATCCTTTGGCTGTTTATGCAGATAAAAATCAATGTCTATGCCTTCCCCGGCGTTGATCAGCAAGGACAGCCAACCGGGTGCGACTTTCTGTTTATAGCCGTCGCTTGGAACCAACAGGTACGCATGGTAAATTCCGTTAATACGCACATAATTGGAGTGCCGGAAATCCACGGACTCCGGTGCAATGAACTCGTTGATGCGGATATGATCTAGTTCCTCCTGGCGACCTTCCTTCATATAGCGTGCAAGGACATCTGCAATCCGATCCTGAAGAGGCTTTTCTGTACAAAGGGTGCGGTTTAATAACGTGTATAGGACATCGGTTGTAAATTCATCTTCATTATCATGGGTAACCACCTGATTCCCGCATTGATATAAGAACGTTTTAGCTGTCTGGGCAGCTGTCTCCAGTGCAGCAAGGATTTCTTTTTCTTCTACTTTCCGGTTTACATTGAATGGTTCATACTCAAAAATCAGAAAGAACCGTCTTGAAACGGCCTCTCTGGAACTTAATTTCTTTACGAACTGGATGTAATCCTTCTGTAGTTCCCGACAGTGCGGATTGGTCTCACGGGACAGTTCCAGTGCTGCCTGTTCCAGATGTTTATTGATATCTGCCTTTTTGGAGATCATCTTAATCTGCAATTTGACCGGGCTGATTTTTAAGTAGGAGATAAAGCTGTAAATGATGCCTTGCTGTTCCCTTGCACTTCGCAAAAGGAAGTTGATAGGTTCAATCTCCAGAATCTTTACATATCGGTGGTCAGTGGTATAGATGATCCCGTTGGCAATTTTATCAATCGGAAGATAATCTTCCAGTGTCATGTCCTTTCGCTTTTTCTTTTTCGAGGAAACGGAAGGTGAAGGATCAGGTTGTTTCTTATTGGAGCGTGCCTCTTTTTTCGCAGCTTTCTCCAAACGTTTTGCCTCCTTTTGTGCAAGCTTATCCTGATGCAGTTTTTCTTTATGCCGTTGTTTTTCGGTTTTTAAACGCTGTTTCTTTTCACGTTTCGCAACCTTGAGAGCTTTCGCCTGTTCCTTTTTCCTTTGTTTCTTTTCAAATTTCAGAATCCGAATATCTTCCCTGGCCTGCTTCTTGATGCCACGTTTTGTAGATATATCGTAGAGCCGACGCTCTTTTTTTTTAGAGGCTGGTGTGGAAGCAACTTTTGAATCGGGGAGAATCTCTTCCTCTGAAGAAGATGGCATATTACAGGGAACCTCCTCATCATGTGTGGCTGTCTCCATTGGTTGAGGTGATAGCTTCTCTTTTTTCTCCCGGTTCTTTTTCGTCTTTGGTTCTTTTTGACGAGGATTTTTACGTTGTTTTCCCTTTGGCTCCGGTTTGGTATCCAGCCGGTATAGGATTCTGCGGTTAAACAAAAAACGGACAGCATTCATCAGAAAAGCCGTCAGACTTTCCCCTCCGATGCCGATCAGGGCGACCATGGCTGCTGGAAGAGATGTCATACATAAAATGATGATCCGTATGGTCAGGGACAGGGGAAGATGTACAACAGGTATTGCAATCCCGATGGCAAGAATGGCTCCTTCGATAGCATTTCGGATCTTGAACATTCCTCCCATGAATGTACCCCGCTCAATAAAATTACGGGGGATTAAGGAAATTTGTTGTTCTTCAGGATTGTTCATGGCTGCACCTCCTTTGTATTAGTATCCTTTTCTGGTTTTGTTTCCTCGATAGCGTTTGGGGTATCAGCAAATCCGCCTTCCTGCATGGATTCTATTTCTTCAGTAGTAACAGCTGGAAGTTTTTGATCCGTCTTACGTTCATAGGTAATTATGTTTTCACTGACTTGCAGTTTTTCTTTCCCAAATAAAAAAGCACCGGTACTGGTGCTGCAGGTAACTGGAAGGGTAGTATTATCAGAGAAAGCAAAAGTAAGCATGATGTCGTTTCCTTCCGGATAGGTGGTCTGTTCTGGAAGAAAGGTCACAGAGGTAATGTCTGTTTTCCCAGCTTCTTTGAGATACAGAGAAAATTGTTGCTTTAGTTCATTGATCTGTGTGTCTGCAAAAAATGCCTGTAATTCTTCAAAGGCAACGTATTTCAATGTGGGAAGTGAGGCAGTATCCTCTCCTTCTGTTTGGATTTCTTTTGCGGGCTGTTTTGGGTCAGCCGTATGGTTTTTCTGTTTTTCTGCTTTCCATAAGGCAGGCAGTACAATGCCTGCTACGATCATGCTGATCATCAGCAGAATGGAAAGAATCAATTTTTTTCTGCTCATAAGATCTCCTTTATTTCTTGTCAAAGATCCAATATGCACTTGCTGTTGCATGAATTTCTGACATCATATCAAATTCCCGGTTGAAATAGTTTTTGGATGCACTGTCATTCGGATCGTTAACCAGTACCTTTCCGGAAGCCGTTACACCACGAAGGACAATGAAATGTCCGCCTCTGGTAAATAAGCCTGCACTTTGGGAACTGATGACAGGATGGCCTTCTGACAATGCTTTTAGGACTCTATTGGGATCGTTGGTCTGGGTGACCGATCCGCATCCAAAATGACTGGCTGCCGCTGCAAAGTAGGACCAGTAAGTGCCGACACCCGGTTTGTAGTAAGAATTTCCGCACCAGGAAACTGCATCTACCGGAGTGATGGTTTTGCCCGTCAGATAACTTGCGACCATGGCGAAGCTGGTCGGGCCACATCCGCTGGTTGCAATGGAACCTCCGCCATATGGAATATTTCCGTAATCTGTCTGCAGGTAATGAGGTATCTGCATCCCATTTGCCGGATAGGTGCCGCCTGTAGAAGTAATGATGTAGTACCGGAGTACATGGTCTACGTACTCTTTATCGCCATATCTGGAATAAGGCCAGTTGGGGCGGGCGCACATCATATCAGAATAAGCGATGGCGTTTGCTTTGGTATAACCACCGTCCCGTTCCATGGCCCAGTCAATATAACCGGAACCGTAATTGTATCCCTGCAAAGCGAGCTTAATTCGGTCAAGATCTGTTGGTCCGGTGCATCCGGCTTTATCCAGGGCATATTTGAGTTCCTGAATTCCGCATTCGATACTGTATTCCGGATCTGTAATACCGTTAGGCACATGGGGATATTTCTTATTAAATCCACCTTCTGCCGCCTGCATGACATCAAGGCCGCGTCCTCCGGATTCCTGCATCATCACAGCAAGAATCAGTTCCACATAGGGAGTCATTCCGTATTTTGCAGCAATCCGTTCTACTGTTGCCCGGTAGCGAAGCACCTCATCGGATACATTGGCGGTTGCAACTCCGGAAGCAGAGGAACCAAAAAAGAGGGTCAGATTTTCTGCATAAGCGTCTGCCATTTTTTTCTGTTTGTTGCTCAGATGAAAGACATGGTCTGCAAAATAAGAATCACCGGCATAGTTGATTACAAAGTTATGCCGGGTAAAGGTAACCGTCTGAGTCTGAGAACCCGTTCCTTCACCGGCATCCCCTTCTGCGCCGGCATCTACCGTAACTTCCATGGTAACTGTCTCTGTTGATACGTCATAAGTAAAAAGTCCATCTTTATTCGCCCGGATGACCCGCTTCAGTTCCGTAAGGTTGATATCCCGATAGTTGTCTTTACTTGCACAGAACTGGGCAATGAGCTGATTGGCATTTACAGAGATATAGTAAGCATAGGGATCCGTAATAGATACGGCATCACTTTCCGGTACACGAGAAGCCGCGGCATTCACATCAGCAAGTACCTCGTCGTGACATTCCTGTAAGACTTCTACAATGGCTTCATTGGCAGCACGTATATTTTCATTGATCCTGCTGTTACTGGTAAGTGCTCCGGTATTTTCGAAGAGATTTCCGAAGACAAGTCCCGGAAGCATGACTATGAATAATGCTGGAATTAAAAGTAGAGAAACAATTCCAGCCACCGCCTTTTTTAAGGTTTCCCGATTCTGGATTGCAGCACCAATAACGGCTCCAAAGGGACCGGCTGTGGCACCTTTTACAGCACCTGAAATAGAAGCCATAGCTCTGCCTACCTGAACTGCTTCATTCAGACTGGTCTGGTGATCTGCCAATTAAATGCGATCCTTTCTTGGAGGAGTCGGGGGCAGTTTCTGGTCGATGGATTCATGGTAGGCAACTTTTCCACCGCCTGCATCATAAGGGGTTTTAGTTACGGCATCCTGTGCATACTGCTTGTACCATGTGGCACCGTCTACAGACTGCACAGTTTCATATGTACCCTGTGAGGGAGCCATATATTGGTCTGCATGATAGAGAGCAAACTCTTTGGAACCGGATTCGGTAGATTCCGTTCCGGTGATCCGTCCGCCTCCGATTTCCATATTGGAATAATTGGGCAAAGGGTGTTCGGAATCTGCTTTCATGCCCATATAAGAAATATAAGCCTTTTCTGCATCTGCTCCTTTGATGGAACCGACCTGACTATAGTTACCTTGTGCAATGCGGCTGATTACATTGTTGGCAAAATCTCCACCTTTATTTAAGGAAGAATGATACATGACACTGCCGATGCTGGAATGTTCGGTGTAGCCAGTTGCCGTATTGACTGCGCTACGTTCCACCTGCCTTCCGACAGCTCCGGCCAGTCCACCTGATAGGAAGCTTCCGCCGACAGCTGCGGAACCTGGAGAAGCGAATGCCCGGTATCCGCCGCCACCGCCACGTAAATGCATGGAACTTGCCAGGCTTCTTCCGGCGATTAAAAGCTCTGCCATCATGTTTCCGCCAGTGTTTCCTACATTGATGCCAAGGCTTGCCATGAAGGAATCAATCTTTTGGCTGACTTTTAAAAATGCGATGGCGCAGAGAAACCAGATGAATATATTACCGGTAACGGTCTCCTTCCCCTGGTTTGCCACTGCCTGTTCCACTTCTGCTTCCGTAAGTTCTGCCGCAAAGACCGGGAAGGAACAGAATAAGACCATGCAGGCAGTAAGTGTCAGCAATAATATAATTTTTTTCTTATGTTTCATGTGTTCCTCCTGAAAAAGTAAGGTTATCATTGGGACGATAAATGGGGATTCGTTGCTTAATGGATTGCATTACAGGATATTGCTGCTTTTTCAGACCATAAACTGTAGACGCTGCCATTATCTTTAACTGCACGAACTGCCACGGTTGCAGATTCCCAGTTCGTTCCTACCTTCTGTTTTAAGCAGCCTGTTACAAACTCGTCTGAAGCTTGATTTACAGTCAGCCAATTATTCTCTGTAGTGTATATGTGTTCCGTTCCATCTGCTTTTGTAATCTTAATCTCGTATGATGTTGCACCATCTACAGCATCCCACTGGATATTTACTCTGCTTTTTGAATAGAACACATTGCTGTGTATATATGTAGCTCTGGTGATTGTCGGGGTATTCAGAAGCTTAATATCTAAGTCTTTCACAGCATCTTCTACTGCGTTAGATATACCTGTTTGACAGTTGTCAGGAAGCTTCACAGTAATCTTTGGAACACCGGTATATCCGTATTCTGATAACGGTTTATATTGTGGTGTTGCTGCATGTGCCGTAAGGGTTGAACCAAGCAGCATGGTTGTTGCTAATGACATTACGATTATTTTTTTGGCTTTTTTCATATTTGAATTTCCTTTCTTTGTTTTGTATCGGTGTTGAATTTCAAGTTATTGTGTATCTCACATTAGAGAGATAATGGGTTGGCAAGGAAGGTACCGACCATTGAAGTAAAGAGCCGTAGACACCAAGCGTTCATCAGCAGCAGGAAAAATTGGCCACCAAGCATCCGACACCAACTCTTGAAAATATTACCGGTTGCCTGAGAAGAGCCCATTGCGAAAGCGACTGGGGCTGTATAAACAAGAACGCCGAGAAGAATGTAACGTTCTGCCGCTTCAAACAGTAGTTTGATGTAATTCCATGCCAGAATCAGTACCAGGATTAGTGCAGTAATCGCAACAGCTCCATTGGCACAGACACCGAGGATAACAGTGATAACGGAGTTAAAGTCTGCGAATTTTAGCGGAGGCAGATCTTCCGTCAGAATCCAGCTATATGGTGTTCCTGCAATATCAAGTAAAAGATCTACGATATCTTTTGCATAGAAAGTAAGGAACAGGAAAATGAAAGAGCGCATGGATAATTTCAGTGGATCTTCTGCCTCAATTCCGGCACCAGCAAAGTAATTCTTAAATAACTGCCAGACCCAGTTCAGTAGGATCAGACCTATGGCCAGGGACAGAAATACCTGATACATGCTCTCGGCTGCGGGGAAATATCTTAAAAAAGTATCCATGGAGCAGCCCAGAGCACCTAAGACTGAAGTGGTAATAAGATCCAGAATGTTCATGACCTGCTCTGCAATCCATTCCACGATTCCATCTAAGATTCCCATTTAGGCACCTCCTTTCCTGGCTTAGCCATTCCATTTACCTCCGGTAAAGAACGGTGTGATGTAAGCCATGATGAAGCCAAGACCGTTTAAGATTGCCCAGGTGATGACGATACGTTTGAGCCATGCACGGGATTCGTCCACGGTTTTTCCCGATTTGGAAAAGTTCATCATTAAAAGAGCCACAGATGCTGTTACAACAGCAGCTATGGTAGAAATCAGGATGATCTGGTTGTAGACATCTTTCATGATTTCATTTGCTTTGTCCCACATGTTAGCTGCCAAGACCGGCTGAATATTGCATGCCAGAAGAGTGAGCAGCAGGGATGCTGTGTAAATAATCCGCATGTAGTCAGGACGACGCTTTTCATTCGGCGGGTTTTCTTTGACTGTATGTTTTCTCACGTAAGTTAAACCTCCTTCATATGAAAAGGGCAGTATGGAATATCCACCCTGCCCCGATGCTTATAGTTTCTTAGCGCCTCATGCCAGTTTATCCGGCAGCAAAAAAGCAGCCCGGTCAATACAGGCTGCTTGATGCAAATACAGTATATAATTGTAAATCCAATTCACCTCCTGCAAGAAAAAACGCAGCCAGTACCAAAAGGGAGAGGCAATGACTCCGGTACCGCTGCGCAATTCCTGCATATAATTTTGACAATACCAATTTTAGCATGTGTATATTTACATGTAAATCGCAGAACCGTGCCAGTTTAGGACTATTTATGTGCCATTTTAATGAATGCCAAATTGAATAGATAGAAGAATCTGTATAAAAGTGGTAAAATAATATTAGTGGAAGTAGTACTTGAGAGGAAAGTGAATTATGAGGTATATGACTTGGTATGAGCAAGAGGAATGTCTTCATACAGCAGATGGAAGAGAAATTACAGTCTTAAGGTTAGATACAGAGGACAATGACGAGATTTTAGATGAATGGGCAGAACATTTTAGAAATAATTACCGAACCTTAGAAGATTTAGATTTTGATATAGAAGGTACAGGAAAAACGAGAGAAGAATTTTTGATTAATGATGTTTTCCCAGATACTAAAGTGCAACCGGGACCTGCAACAAGAGTGGGAGATTTTTGTGAATTATTAGTAGCTGACTATATAGAGTTTATACGTGATTATTATGTTCCGCGAACCAGATATTGTAGGAAGATTAATAGGAATATGTCTTCTCCAGGCAGCGACGTATTGGGATTTAAATTAAATGATCAATCACCTCGTAAAGACGAAATTTTTGTTATAGAGGTTAAGGGAACGGCCGACCCAAAATCGAATACGAAAGGATATCAAAGACTGCAGGAAGCGATTAATGGTTCTAAAAAGGATATTGTCCGATATGCAGAATCCTTAAATGCAATAAAAAGAAGATTAAGGGATTCTGGAAAGACAGATAAAGTAAAAGTGGTAGAAAGATTTCAAAATTTTGCTGATAAACCATATGTGATTAGATATGGGGCGTGTGCAGTATTGACAAATAGTATTTTTATTGCTGATGATATGGTTAATGCTACGACGGAAAACCATAAAGTTAAGAATCTTGAATTAATAATAATACACAATGAAGGCTTGAAAGAACTTATTGATGAATTATATAGGAGAGCGGCGAAATGTTAATTGAGGAGAAATCAAAATACTATTTAAAGAAAATACGTGCAAAAGCCAAAATGTATGAATATCATATTCCGGATTCATTACATAGTGATACAGAGAAGCAGGTTAATCAGTTGATTATTTCCGCGATTGCTATAATTGGTGATTTCTCTAATGATATTATAGACAGTATTGAGGGAAAAGAATTTGATTACAAAGAATATCAGGAAAATTTGCGTTTCGCAGCTAAGTTTTTTGATGGATATGTAGATTCAAAGTTATATTCAGGAGATGAAGATTATTACCTCTTATTGGGGGCGGTAGTTTATTATTTATGCGATTATAATGGGAGTTCCCACGTACTGGTATCGCGGATAGCAAATGAAATAGATTTGGGGATTAATGGAATAGATCGTGTGTTAGTACAAATTTTGGCGGGAAATAGCATTGAGAGTTATGAAGGAAAATATCCAATTTTAAATGATATTATAAATAATTACAATCAATTTAATGCGACAGGTATTTTTGCAAATTATAAATATTTGAAAGATTTTAGGAAAACGGTTTACGAAATAGGTAGTGATAGGGAACTGTTGTTTGCAGATGCACTTGTTGCAATTGTATATTTAAAAATTAAAAATTCCTCATATGAATTAATGCCTAAATATACAGGGGTTGCTCCAGAGGTTTGGCACGAAGTGCTTAGAAAGGGAACACTTGTTACAGAACTTTGGCAGTCACAAAGAGAATTAGGAAAGAACGAGGTATTTCAAGGAAAATCAGCAACGATTCAAATGCCGACAAGTTCAGGAAAAACAAAGTCAATTGCATTGATTATTCTTTCTGCCTTTTTGAGTAAACGTACAAATTATGCAATAGTAGTAGCTCCGTTTCGTGCTTTGTGTAGAGAAATTACTGAAGAATTAGAAAATGCATTTTCTTTTGATGAAAATATAAAGGTAAATGAACTGTCAGATGTTTTGCAAATGGATATTTTGGATATTTTATTTGGAAACAATTCGAACTCTGAAGAACAGAGTGTATACGTTGTAACTCCTGAAAAACTCCTGTTTGTTTTAAGACAGAACATTGCAATTTTATCTAATGTGGGACTGATGATATTTGATGAGGGACATCTATTTGATGATCTGAATCGCGGAATTGCATATGAATTACTTATTTCCACAATTAAATTGTATATGCCAAATGATACACAAAAAGTATTGATTTCTGCGGTTATTCCTAATGCTCAAGAAATTAATGGTTGGTTGACGGATGGAAATGGTGTGGTTGTTAAGAATAATGTTACTCAAACTTCCCACACCGATAAGGTGTTCTGTACCTTGAAAATTCAATATTTCAGCCAATAAAAAGGGCATAAATAACGCTCTTTTGATATAATGGAATTGTCCAGAA
>NZ_JBQHTK010000027.1:0-38483 GCF_052065755.1 Bariatricus sp. HCP28S3_D3
CTGCAAAATGCACTTGATTCGTGGGCAGCTAAAGCATAAATCGCTATTTTGTTAGCTGAAATATTGAGTTTTCAAGGTACGAAGCCCATTTTGGGTATGGGAAGTCTTAGTACATAAAATATAAATCAAAAAACGGTCACATAATGTAAGGTATTTTTTTCACCGTCTCTTGCAATATTAAATGTAATAGTCAGAAGAAGCTCTCTGATTTTTCTTGTTTTGACTGTATCCAGTATTAATGTAAGGTTTTTGTAACTTCCCGCTCTCAGCGGATTTCTTATAACTACTGCCTATATCCAATTGCCCATTTGAGTTCATTTAGTCGGCGGGCACTTTACATAATATTTTTTTATTTTATAGTATTTTGTAGTTGTCCCTGGGTAAGAGAACATTACGCAGTAGTTATAAGGAATCCGCTGAATGAGTGAGCGGGAAGGGGAACGGCTTTTATGGGTAACGGTTAAATGTGGATTCCGTTGGTGAAAGAACCACTTATATCCGAATTTGCTTTGTGCGTAGAATAAACTCGATAATAATAACCTATTGGAACGGATAATGTTTTACTTGTACTTACTAAAACCGCATTGCTTTTCTTCGCAGACCAAGTTGTATATGTTTGCCAACTTCCATTTACCAATTTTTCTACTGAAACATAAACAGCAATCTCAGATACTGTCGTTTGTCCAACAGTTCTGCCTCCCGCCGCTATTTTTCCTGTTCCAACTTCCGATATTGTTGAAGTTCCACTCTTTAAATACACCCCTCTAGTAATTTTTACATCTTCTCCTTCAGAATAATCATCATCTGTCAAATATGATCCATCTACACACTCTACTTCTTCTGTCGCTTTAACATCTATCTTTGACGTACATGTTAAACCAATAATCATTGTTACCATTAATAAAATCGCTTTAAGTTTCTTCATTCCTGCCTCCTGTTTTTTCTCTTTACTATATAAACAATCGAACTCTGAAAAACTTACGCAATTTTTCTAAAAAATTAAATTTTTTATTATGTCAACAAATTCCGCTTCTTTAATACAACTATTTAAAACATAGTTTACATTTGCATTATTAAATCGAGCAACGTACTCTTGCGCTTGATTTTCCTCAACTTGGTAACAGCTTATTTCTATCTCTACATCAGATACGATTAACACTTCTTTCTTTACCAATTTATCCTCTATATCATATCCCACTGATTTATTTCTGTAATTAGCCCACATTTGATATTCGATAGCCACACCTTCATAATCATATATAAAACATGCTTCTCCAACTGCTTCATCTATCTCATAATCAACAAAATTCATTTTTACAGGTTTGTAACCTAATCTAACTGGTTCAATTTCTAGCCTATCTTTAACCGCCTGCCACGCCTTCTCTTCCTCGCTCTCCGTACTAAGTCTATCATCTTCCCCTTCTCTTTCGCTATCCACCTGGAGCACTTCTCTTTCACCAACAATTTTGTTCATTACTCCAGTAACAAACGGTGCTCCACCAATACTTGTCATCCCAGCCGCCAGCGCCAACACCGCCACAGCCGCAACCAAGAGATAAACTCTCTTCTTCCTCTTTCTCGAGTACTTCACAACCTTAGCACCGTCATTCTCTACCGCGCTTTCCGCATAACGTTCTCCAACCGCATTCTTCTCATCTTCCCCTTCACCCATACCAACATCATCGCCATTCAGCATCATCATTTCCCGCCCCAGACGCAGTGCTTCTTTATCTTTTTCCGACAACGCCTCATAAGCAGCCTTTTCAGCCTGCTTCTTTTGGATTTTCTTCCATAATCCCTCATCCATCTCCTCGGGAAGTGAAATATCTTTCAGGGATTCATCTGCTTCTATTTCTGCCAGAATTTCATCTCCCTCTTTCATCAGTTCTGATTTCAAAAAATCTTCCAATTTTTCTTGTTCATTCTTCATTTCAGCAACCTCATTCTTTGTCACAGCCATATTTTTATTCCCCGGCTGTAATCATTCTTTATGATTTCTTTTCCCTTTTTCTTGACCTTTTTCCTTTATCTGCTAAAATTATATGGTATCAGGGTCAACAAGTTATGTCATTCATATTGGTACGAAAATGCATGACTTTAACCCCCGCATAATATGATAAAGTGGGAGGACTATCTATGAAACGTATTATTTTAACCGGCGGTGGTACTGCCGGGCATGTTACACCAAATATTGCGCTGTTACCGCGTTTAAAGGAACTTCAATACGATATACATTACATTGGTTCATATAATGGTATAGAGAAAAGCCTGATCGAAAAGCAGGACCTTCCATACCATGGTATTTCTTCCGGAAAGCTCCGCCGTTATTTCAGCCTTCAGAACTTTACAGACCCTTTCCGTGTTCTGAAGGGATTTAGCGAAGCGAATAAAATTATAAAAGATTTAAAACCGGATGTTATTTTCTCAAAAGGTGGATTCGTCAGTGTCCCGGTTGTGATCGCCGGAAAACGCAACCACGTTCCGGTCATCATTCATGAATCCGATATGACTCCGGGTCTTGCGAACAAAATCTCGATTCCATCCGCGACCAAAGTCTGCTGCAATTTTCCTGAAACTCTGAAGGCTCTGCCTGAAGATAAAGCAGTCCTTACCGGTTCTCCGATCCGTCAGGAGCTTATGACCGGTGATAAGGAAAAAGCCCGCAAATTCTGTGGTTTCCAGGAAGAAAAGCCGGTCATCCTCATCGTCGGAGGAAGCCTCGGCGCCGCCGCAGTCAATCAGGCTGTCCGCAAAATCCTTCCGCAGCTGTTGGAAGAGTTCCAGATCATCCACCTTTGTGGCAAGGGCAAACTGGATGAATCCCTGAAAGGCCTGCAAGGTTATGCTCAGTTCGAATATATTCAGGATGAACTGAGAGATCTCTTCGCTCTGGCAGATATTGTAATCTCCCGCGCAGGAGCCAATGCGATCTGCGAGCTTCTTGCCCTTCGCAAACCGAATCTGCTGATTCCGCTTTCTGCAAGTGCGAGCCGCGGAGACCAGATTCTCAATGCCCGCTCTTTCGAACGCCAGAAATTCAGCATGGTCCTGGAAGAAGAAGAGCTGACTGACGAACGTCTCCTTTCGGCTGTTCATAAGCTTTACGACTCCCGCGAAACTTTTGTGGAAGCAATGAATCAGTCCTCACAGCAAAGCCCGATCGAGACCATCATCGGTCTGATCGAGGAAGCAGCATCCAGATAAATATGAAATATGCATGTTAAACAGGTGCCGGAACGGCACCTGTTTTTTGTTGCCATTCTCCGTTTTCTTAATCCTCATCGGACTTATATCTTTTCTTTACCCATTCTCTGGCTCTGTACAAAACACTGTGAAGCACTTCGATACTGACTCCCATCTCTTCGGCCACTTCTTTCTGTGGCATGTTCAGACAATAAGATTTTGTCACAGCATCATACCAGCGTTCATTGATCTCGTACAGATCATCAAGAATCCTCTTTGCCTTCTTGTTTCTCTGATCCCGTGTGAACTCTTCCAAGAACGCATCCTCCGGACTTTTCTGCGTACTATTCTCTGTTTCTGCAATGAAACCCCCATCTTCACTCAGGATCTCGTATTTTCCCTTCTTTATGCAATTGATCGTCGCATTTTTTACACTTGTCACCAACCATGCACCAATATATTCTTCTTGGAGCAGATTCGGATAATCACACAATTTCACAAATACTTCTTGTGTCATCTCCTGAGAAATCTCTCTATTGTAATCAGAGTAACGCAGCGCGGTTTTGTACACAACTTCTTTGTACTTAATGTAAATTTCCTCAAATTTACGTGTATCTTTATCTTGAGTGTCCACACTTACACCCCTCTGTATCTCACTCATGTTTACTCAGTTCCGATTTCCTTATTTTAATTTTGCAAGAATTTCGTCTCTGACTTCATCCGTGAGCTGTCCTGTCTTCCATCCGAAGCGTGCATCATCATCCTTATACCGCGGGATCAGATGCATATGGAAATGGAAAACTGTCTGTCCTGCTGCCTCGCCATTATTCTGTACAACATTATATCCGTCACATCCAAGCACTTCTGTCATCTTGATGACCATCTTTTTCGCCAGTTTGAATGCTTTTGCTGCAAGTTCATCGTCAATCTCATACAGATTCGCATAATGTTCTTTCGGAAGGATCAGGGCATGTCCCTTTGTTGCCGGTCCAAGGTCCAGAATGACTCTGAAATCATCATCTTCATACAACGTAGCTGAAGGAATCTCTCCGTTTGCAATTTTACAGAAAATACAGTTCTCATCTCTCATATTTCTTACCTCTTTCTTTAAAATATATTTGAATATCTATACCGCCAATGCTACACTATGTTTGGAAAGGCGGTATGATAATGTCATTAACAAATCATGATTATGAGCAATTACAACAACTGATGAACGCAAAACCTGAAAACAGGGCATTGATCCAAAAGCTTCTGGATGACCAGCAATATACGATCAGCAAGATCAGCCACGAGATCCGTAATCCTCTCACACTCATCTACAGTACATTACAGTTGATCGAGTCCCAGCATCCTGAGACACGGGATTTCCGTCACTGGAATGACATGCGGGAAGATATTGAATTTATGATTTCTCTGCTGCAGGAGCTTTCTGCCTATAACAACGGAGAACGTATCAACCGTTCTTCTTTTTCTGCCTTCGATTTTTTCAGTCATCTTTGTCTGTCCTTTGCCGCTTCCTGCGCCGAAACAGACATTGAATTTACTTCCCGAATCTCTCCTGAACTTCCGGTCATCCAGGGAGATAAGGTAAAGCTTCAGGAAGTCTTTCTCAATCTTCTTCGCAACGCCGGTGATGCGGTGTCTGCTCACGGGACCATCCGGCTGGAGGCCGATACAGATGACCATTTTCTGAAAATCATTATCTCAGATGATGGCTGCGGTATTCCCGAAGAACAGCTTGACGAGATATTTGATGCTTTCGTAACCCATAAAACCGGCGGAACCGGTCTCGGACTTGCAATCGCCAAACGTACCATCGAAGCTCACGGCGGAACCATATCTGTAGATTCAGAAGTTCAGAAGGGCAGTCGTTTTACTGTATTATTGCCCATTTCATAACCTTATTTTTTATTATATGGAATGAGAGTATGATTTACAAGTGTTTTGTTACCAATATTTTACATTCACTTCCGCTGGAAATGATTCCCGGCGGAAGTACTTTACTCAATAATTCCGATAATTTTCCGCTTCATTTTCTTCCTGCACCTCCCGATTTTCCCAATTTCTGTGATTTCTTTTCCTGATTTTTCTCGTCACAAATCCCCATACTGTTTCTCTGTCTTTCATCACATTTCCCTTCAGCTCCTGTTCACCGGCCCAATCATCCAGGATTTGATCCTCTTTAAGTTCATATGCTGCATTACCGTATTTCAGATTTTTCTTCACGTCTTCCATTCTCTGCTCTTTCCTTTCCAGAATCCTCTCCAGTATTTGTTCTATATTATAGTTATCTTCCATAGAAGCTTTATGAAGCTCGCATGCAAGATAGATTGCCTCTTTATCTTCATAATCTGTCTCTCTGACGAAATATTCTGTCAGTACATGAAATGCCTCCCATATATTTCCCTTGAATGCGGGACAATAGCAGAAAAAATATCGTCCGTTCTGGTAATAGATATATTCCGGATCCAGGTTCAGACAATTCACATCAAGGAGATAATTATTCACCTCGCGCACTGCTTCCACAAATTGCTGCATGAATTCCTTCATCCGCGAAAAATTCCATTTCTGACGTTCTCCCATCGCAGCCATCGATGTCTTTCCGCCCACCTCATACTGGTACCTGCTTATCCGGTCCATTCCCTGTCCCTTTACATCCAGCAGACAGTTAAGATGGTTCTCTGCCAGCATCCTCATCTGGTAATCTTCTTCATAGATCTCATCAAACTCCAGAATCATCCATGCATGATGCAGATTCCGTTCATATTCCGTCTTCATTGCAGCGCACCCTCCAACTTCTTCTTTCCGGCTTTCAGCCTGCGGATCTGCTTCTCAGGCTCCGTAATGACAGCACTTCCGGATGCCTGAAGTTCCATCCCTTTCCCACTCGCACTGGCCTTTGCAATGATCCTCTGCTGTTCCTCATATACATTCACGGACACCTGCCCGTAAAACATCAGTTTTCCCCGTATTCTCTCACGAAAATAATTCTCCATTTCTTCCTGCGGGAACTCTTCCATCCCATATAAGATCTCACTTCCCACAATTACCGTTTCATATGCCGCTCCCATTAAGATTGTTTTATCATGATAGTAAAACAACCCGAAAATCACGAGCATCCACACCATAAGCACAAGCGGCATCAGATACGCCATTTCCACCACGGTCGAGGCACGCACAGTCCGCCCGGACTTCTTTTTTATTCCTTCTGTTCCTCTTTTCACCATAACAATGCCCCCACATAACCGACTACCAGAAAGGGATAGAAGGGTATTCTCGTCTTACGATTCCATTTTTTCAGCGCCAGACCGACTCCCGCCGCCGCTGCTGCCGCCGAAAATGCAATGCCGAGCGATATCAGAAGCCGCCAGATTCCGAGAAAAAGTCCCAGATTCAGGATCATCCAGCTATCCCCATATCCAATCCCTTCTTCGGTGATCTTGGAACAAAGAAGGAAGAGCAGTCCGGTCGCCAGTCCCGGAAGCCACAGATACCACTCCATCTGACCCTCGAATGCCAGATAAAAAACAATTCCTACTGTTCCAAACATCAGATAACCTGCCGGGATTTTTCTATTCCTGAAATCATATACGGCCCCCGCTCCCAGAAATGCCAGAACAGCCATTTCTTCTATTTTCCACATTTTGAACACGCTCCCTTTCCCTTAACTTCACGGATCGGGACTGCATAAATTTTTCGTTTCACACCGCTGCAGTCCAAAGTACTGTGATACCGATTCCCATAATCCGTGATATAAGCATTCCCCTTACAGAACCTTCCGCACAGTTCACAGGGATAATATTTTCCGGAACTCTGATTTCTCAGTGGCTCGATCTCTTCAAGCGACACCAGACGTACAGACGGTTCCAGATATGTGCAGTGATAATCCCTGTGATAAACGATTCCTGTTTCCGTAATATACACAATTTCCTGCTGTCCCGTCTGACCAAAGGATTGTTTCACATACCCGGTCCACCCTTTGATTCTCATAGACTCCTGATACCGGATCGGCGGAATCAAAAACTGCGGAAACGGAAGCTTTACCTGATAGCTTGTCTTTAATTCGATGATCGCGCTTCCCGGCCAGATGTAAGATTTTTCACATTCCAGGCCTTCGCTCCCTTCCACAATACAGCTTCGGTCAAGCCGCTCCTCCCCGATCAAACTGACGATCTTTGATTCCACTCTTGCCGGAATAAGAAGCGGCAGCTCATAGCATTCCTGTGCCAGCTCTTTTCCGGCTCCCTGCATCCCTTCCCTCACGGCAAGCTGTATGGAACGAAGCTCCAACAGCCAAATCAGACAAATAGATGCATATAAAAACAGCGGAATACACACGACAGCTTCCACAGTGATGCTGCCTTCCATGATCCGCGCTTTTCGCGAGGCAGATACAGATGCCTTTTCCGTCAAGAGAGCTGCGCCTTTTCGCGAGAAACCAAATCCTTCCTCCTTCCTGAAAGAATTGTTGTATCGACGTGTATCATATATGTTTGCAATTATACAGACCAAAAAATCGAGGAACGGAAAAGACATCTGTATCCACCTCCTTTTATTTTCCCTCTATTTGTACTGATATTCTGCCGCAAATCTGTAGTGGATCGATCTGCGCAGTCCACAGTCCATATTGGCTCTTAACGCCACCACGCATGAGTCTGCGCGAAACCATGTTTTTCCTGCAATTTCTCTGAGATTCAGTTCTTCCAGATCCAATGCCCGCATTGTCAGTTTTTCCTTTTTTTCCAGCATAAGCAGCACCTGCAGATACTTTTCATAAGAATATCCGCCCTCTGCATCCCTGCCTTCCAAAACCGACTGATCTTCCCCCAGATGCAGAAGGTTCTCCCACGAAAGTTGCCACGTCTCGTACGACTTTACTAAAGGGACTCTTTTCCCGGTTAGAAGAGTTTTCACATCAACGATTCCTTCTCCATACGCCCATGCAAGGAGAAGTGCCTGCTTTACAACCTCAGTTATGCCCGGAACTGCAAGGAGCGCACACATTGCCACGGATGCAGCCTGCACCTCTGCCTGCTTTTCCACATCTGTCAGAAGATAAGCATAATTGACGGCGAACCTGATACTGCAGAGTTTCTTTACAACCGCCTCCAGATTCTCCCTGTCACTTGACTTTCCTGCAAGAAGATACTCCAACTCATATTGAAGCACACTTTCTTTTTCTTTTTTAACTGCGTGATTAAAATGATCCATAAGGTATAGATTGAAAAAAATGGTGTCACCGGTTCCCTGAACCTTCTCCCGAAAGCTTCCATAACCGCTTTGCAGTTCACGATGTGATACAAACGATGACAGATCCACTGTCTTATCCGAAACCTCAAATCCATCCGGCAGGACAAAATTCAATATTCCACCTGCCTTTATATTCGAAACGACCGGAAGCGGATTTCCTTCCTGCGGCAGCTTCTGGCTTTCCTCCTCAAGCATACGCTCTAATTCAAAACTCGTCTCTGTATCCTCTTTTTCGTATTGCTCTGCCTGGCTCTCCTGTTCTTTCCACACAGAAGATTTCCCGGCCATCTCCTCTACCGCCGCTGCCCCCGTCTTTTCTTTTTCATACTGAACCGCCTGGTCATAAAATGCCTTCCCGTTTTCATCCGTCAGATAACGAATCGCATCGATCTCTTTGTCCATATTTTCTGCCCCATAATAGGACATTCGGTTTAAAATAGCAGACTCTGATACCTGTTCCGATTCATAGCTCTCATCCAGTGCAAATATCTCATATCGATCCAGAAAATCTCTTTGATATTCTGCAAATACAGATTCCATCGCTCTGGTGGCATCTGCCCTTCTTTCATTTTTCATCACCTGAATGGATGCGCTTTCAAGGACAGCTCCCACCAGTGAGACCAGAAGGATAAATACAAGACTAAGAAAAGCTGTCAGCTCCCCTTTCACCATTTTTTTCATTTTCTATACCGCCCATTTTCAGAATAAGAACCGTTTAATTACTGCTAAATTCCTGCACTTTCACTCGTAATTTTTTCAAAAATTGTTTCCACCAGACTGGTTAACTGTGATTTAAAAATTAACACCAGTCCAATAATGACCACCAAAACCAAAATCAGTTCAATCACCGAAATTCCCCGGTTATCGTGCATCACACACTGTGCCCGGATCCAGACTGATCTGATCATATTTTTCACTCGCTTCATCCTTTCACCTCCCTCGTCTTTCCTTCCCAGCCTACAGATCGATAGAAAGAAAGGCCGGAACAACGACGATCACAAGAACGATTACCAACATCAGAAGCATCGGAAGCAACAGCTTGACACCTGCTTCTTCTCCAAGACGCCTTGCTCTGCTTTTTCTGTCTTCCATGGCTTGAATCGCTTCCATTTTCAGCATATCCGAAGTCCCTTTTGCGCCCTTTCTCAGATTCTGGGAAAGAAGCGCTCCCATTTTCATATACGGAACCAGACCGCATCTTGCGGCAAACCGCTCATAACATTCTGCCTCCGGTATGCCGCTCTGCATTTCCTGAAGTGTGATGACCATCTCTTCATATGCATCCCGCACCCGGCCTCCTCTTTCTTTCTGTCCACAGTAATCTGCCGTTATTTTCTTCCAGACATTCTTTGCCGTCATTCCTGCTCCCATCAGCATCGTAAACTGGCTCACGATCTCGGGATAGTCGAACAGCATCTGTTCTTTTCTGTCTTTTCGCAGCTTTTCTTTCTTCTGTCTTTCCTGCACTACCAGAAATACGCAGATAACTGCTCCAAGCATCAATACCGGCATGACCTTTGATTCTTTCCTGAATCTCCATCGGACTGTCCTGCCATTTACCTGTTCAGGAAGTACAAAAGATTTCTCTTCCCGCGATACTTCTTCTGCCTGTCTTGCTGCATTCAGCACCTGGTTCCGTATCGTTTTTGTCTCTTCCACATCTGCAAATACAAGAACCTGTGTATTATAAGCAGCTTCCTCAGTTCCGTAACGCAGGATCCCCGTAATCTTTACAAGGACTCCTTCGCCTTCCGGATCTTCTTCCAGCACCGCATCCTGATTGATCCTTCCGTTCATATCCATCACGTCATAACGCCCCGGTTCCCAGGAAATAGCAAACGGGTATCCCTCCAGCTCCTGCGGGAAACATAGTGGCTTGACCACATGATCCGCCGTTTCATTTTCACCCAGTATTACTTGATCCAGCTTATTCATAGCCTGCCGGAACAAAGACTGGACTTCCTCCTCGCTGTACATTCTGGGAGAAACCTGTATCTCTACATTTTCAGATTTCTCACCTTCGATTTGCATCTGAAGCTGATGATTTACCGAATTCCCGCCATAATCTTCCCGATTGATCCTGACCTTGCCGAAATTCTGCATCACGCCCTGACCACTGATTTCTGTTAACAGAGCAATCGTCGCCGCGCAAAACATCACATAAAAAATCGTTTTCCACAATTTTTTATCATAATGGATAAGCAGCTTCCTATAGCGCAGTACAATGCATACCATGCCAAGGATAAAATACACTGCTATGCATACCCACATATCACACCTCTATCTCCACAATTCTGTTTCCCAGTCTCCATGCGGCCAGATATGCAAGAAGGCATCCGCTCATAAAGAGGACTCCCCGGATATTTCCGTAAAGAATATCCATGAATTCGGGAAAACTGATTCTCATATATCCAATGATCCCAAAAGGAATGACCGACATTACCTGAAATTCCAACTTCTTTTCCGCGATCACCGTTGCGATCTCGCGGTTCACCTCTGCCTTCTCCACGATTTGCCTGACTGCATTTTTAATTATGGCAATGCTGTCACCGCCGCTTCGCTTTGCCTGTGCAAATATCGTCACAAAGCTGTCTGCCTCCGGAATATTCACTCTCTTTGCGAATTCCTCCCAGACCAGCTCCACATTCACATTCAGGTTCAGCTGACTGACCATGTATGAAAATTCACGCACGATCACAGTGTCATTCTTATACATTACCTGCAGATCCTTCTGCACTTCCTTGATTGCATTTTCCATAGAATATCCGATATTCATCTGTGCACCCAGGGACTGCAGAGCATCCTGAAACTGGCGTTCAAATTCCTGTCTTTTTTTCTTTTCCAGCTGTTCCTCATTTCGTTTAAAATAAAGAACTCCAAGCGGAAACAAGAGAATTACCGCCCACCATTCGGAATAAAAAAGATACGCCGTCGCCGCGACTACGGACACACTTTTTGCCGCCGCCAGCAGGTATTCCTGTCTGCTAATACCCTGCTGCCAAAAGCTTTTCCCGCCGCAGCAAATCGGCATTTTTCACCCACTCTCCCTGGATTTTTCCGTTCTTCTCTCCCGTTTCCCTAAACGAAAACAGGGACTGCAATCGGATCTCGTCTTTCTCATATCCAAGTACCTCCACAATTTCCAATACTTTTCTGCTTCTGTCCCGCAATCTGCCTAGATGCACCATAATATCAATTCCTGCAGCGATCTGCCTTTGCACTGCAGAAAGCGGGATATCCATTCCCATAAGGGTCATCATTTCCAGCCTGGAAAGCATATCTTTCGGACTGTTCGCATGCCCGGTGCTCAGAGAACCGTCATGGCCCGTGTTAAAGGCCTGGAGCATATCAGCCGCTTCCTTTCCCCGGACTTCACCTACGATAATTCTGTCCGGCCTCATTCTGAGCGCCGTTCGAATCAGATCACGGATACTAATCTCCCCGGTTCCTTCCACATTTGCGTTTCGTGCTTCCAACCGCACAAGATTGGGAAGTTCCGTGATCTGCAGCTCTGCATTATCCTCAATCGTAATGATTCGTTCCGTCTCGGGAATATAATCCGACAACACATTCAAAAATGTCGTTTTCCCGGAACCGGTTCCGCCGCTGATAAAAATGTTATATCCTGCTCTCACCAGACGAACCAGAAATTCTGCCGCTTCCTCACTGATGGATTCATACTCCAGAAGCTGCTCCATCGTAATTCTGTGTTTTGGGAACTTTCGGATCGTCACAATCGGCCCATTGATAGCGGCAGGCGGCAACACGACATTGACTCGCGAGCCGTCATTAAGCCTGGCATCCACAATCGGGGATGCTTCATTGACAATCCGGTTGCATTCCGCCACCATCTGCTGGACCACATCTTCCAGCTTACCTCTGGACAGAAATTTCTTATCGGACAGGAAGATCTGTCCTTCCCGCTCAATAAAAATATTCTCTGTTCCATTGATCATGATCTCTGTAATCGACTCATCCTCGATCAGTTCCTGCAGAATATCCAGCTTACGGAACGCATTAAAAAGTTCCTTCCCAAGCGCCGCCTTTTCTTTGAGCGGAATGAATTGTTTTTTTGAACTTTCTTCCAAAACACTATGGATGATCTCAAGCAGTTCTTCATCTGACGGTTCCCTCATAAAATCCATTCTGGAGAGGACCTTTTCATGAAGTTGTTCTGCTCTTAACATACATGTGCCCCTTTCCGGACTTTATTTCCAATTCACCGGCCGCCTCTTTCACGGCCTGCCGCATCGTTTTGTCCATATCCACATAAATCGTATGCATTTCCAGCTCCTGAAGACAAAGCGCCTTCAAAATATAGCTGTACTGCTCCATCTTTGTCCTGGCATAGACATCATTTGCAAACGGAAACAAAATCCAGTCACACAGTTTTAAAATCTCAAAAATATCTCCTACGGCGTTTCCCAGATCCAGGATCACCGTATCGTAAATACTCTCTCCGGTCAGTTTTTGAAGAAGAACCTCCCACTCCCGGATACTCACTTCTCTCAGATCGGTCCACACCTTCATCGGTGGTATATAGTCCAGATTTCCCATCTGTCGAATCATGGATGCAATCCTTACACCGATATCATCCTTTTCCTGTTTTGCATAATACAGTAGATGAGAAAGGTTCTGAACATCACCATCCTGAAAATATCCCCCGATCCCTGCATATGCCTCCAGATTCAGATACAGTACATTCTCCTGTTCAGCAAGTACTTTGCCAAGCTTCAGTGCAAATGTTGTCTTACCGACCCGGTGAACCGGCGAATACACTCCCAGAACACGGCCTTTTCCGTAATATCCCGCCGGAATGTCCATCTTCTGAAAAGCCTGCATGATCTCTGCGGTCAGCTTGTCCACAGACTGGTATTTCCTGAGCTCCTGCTCCTCTTCCCCCAGATCCGCACACTTTGTTCTTGTAAGCACAATTCTTCTGCCGCCAAATACCCGCTTTCTCAATTCATATGGAATCTCATCGCTGATCAAAAGCGCCTGAACTTCTCCTATTTCCAGCAGATTTTCCAACATATCAAGAGATGAGCAGATCCGCACTCCTGCTGTCACCTCCCGCTTCAAAAGCAGTGCTTCGGCAAGCCTTTTCACATATGCTTCCTCTGAATCACAGATTACTATTTCTCTACTGATTCCTGATTACGCTCCTTTCCGATACTGATACCAGCATCTTTTATTAAAAAATAACTTTGAAACTTACGCCGAAATGGCATGTTGAGGAATGCCTCTGCATTCCTTTGATGCGAGTGCCTGCAAGACAGACACTGCATAAAATGATTTTTTGATTGTTGTAACTCTCTTGTGAGGTGTATTATATCCCCGCCCACTTTTCTTGTCCAGTAATTTCGGAAAATTAAAATGCTTTTGTACAACACTTACATAATTTGATAAAACATAATGCCATACAGCAGACAAACCCCAGGAATTCCAAGGGTTCCGGATGTCAAAAACGAAATTAGATTTATCCCTACAGAAACCGGAATATTTCTATAGTCCAGAAATTGATTGACTCCAAAAATAACTACCAGTCCCAAAATCGCCCTTAAAATAAAACGAATCAAAATTGATGATTTTCTTTTTTCCATTCTTTTATCTCCTCACTCCCGACTCGAGCCAGGGCATTTCCACTTCAAACAGAATCTGTCCCTCAATTGAATATATACCATCTCCCATTGTTTTATTACCTGAACTTCCAGAAAAACACGAAAAAAAAGACACAACACATACTTCAAAGTGTTATGTCTTTCTGAAATATCCATTTACAATTCAATTTCAATCTTTCGCCCGGTCCTGTGATATTGATGATACCGCACCCCCGCACTGTCAAACATCCTCTTAGATGCCATCACAGAAGAAGTATCCGCATACTTATCGCAGTCATAAATAACTTCTTTTATTCCGCTCTGTATGATAGCCTTGGCACATTCATTGCATGGGAACAGCGACACATATAATTTTGCCCCTTCCAGACTTCCTCCGCTGTAATTCAGGATCGCATTCAATTCACTGTGTACCGTATATACATACTTTGTTTCCAGCGGATCCCCGTCTCTCTCCCACGGGAACTCATCGTCCGAGCATCCCCGCGGCAGTCCGTTATACCCCATTGAAAGAATCTTATTATCCGCACTTACGATACAACATCCAACCTGAGTATTCGGATCCTTGGATCTTCTCCCTGATAACATGGCAACTCCCATGAAATACTCATCCCAGGAAATATAATCATTTCTCTTTCCACTCATTTTTCTCACCTACTTCGTACCAAAAATACGGTCTCCTGCATCCCCAAGTCCCGGTACAATATATCCGTGATCATTCAGGCACTCATCCAGCGCTCCCACATAAAGATCCACATCCGGGTGATCTTTCTGCATTCTCTCAATTCCTTCCGGCGCTGCGATGATGCACATAAAGCGGATATTCTTTACCCCTTTTTCTTTCAGCATCCGGATCGCCGCAGAGCTGGATCCTCCCGTCGCAAGCATCGGATCCACAACAAACGTCTCTCGTTCTTCGCAATCGGCCGGCAGCTTACAATAATATTCTACCGGTTCCAGCGTCTCCGGATCCCTATAAAGCCCGATATGGCCTACCTTCGCAGCCGGGATCATCGTCAGCATCCCTTCTACCATGCCAAGTCCAGCTCTTAAGATCGGAACCACTGCCAGCTTCTTCCCCGCCAGACACTTCCCGGTCGTCTTGCAGATCGGCGTCTCAATTTCAACTTCTTTCAGCTTCAGATCCCTCGTCGCCTCATAACACATCAGCATGGCAATCTCACTTACCATGGCCCGGAAATCCTTCGACCCGAGTTCCTTCTGACGAATATGGCTGATCTTATGCTGGATCAGCGGGTGATCCATTACGTATACGTTTGACATTTGTTCTTTGCCTCCTTATTTAATCGCTCCGCAAGTTTTACAACATTTTCCTGTATCAATTTATACATCTCTTCATACTGCTCCTCGGTCTGCCCGTAAACAGATGCGATCTCCTGCATATTTCCCACATATTCCCCCAGAGTATAGACATCTCCCGCATCCGGATATTCACTCAGGATCTTCTGCTTCTGACTCTCCTGCATGGTAAGAACCAGCGTGTCCTCGCCGAGAATCTTTTCGTCCAGCGCACTGGTCTCAAATCTTTCCAGCACAATATCATGCGCTTTGAGCAGCTCTTCCGCCCGCGGATTCAACGGCTCCGGGAACAAAACGATCATCCCTCTCGAAAGGATCTGATATTCCTGCAAAAGCGGCTGCCTCCTAAGAAGTGCCGCAGCAATCGGCGCCCGGCAGTTATCGCTGTTGCTCACAAACACGATCCGCCGGTACTTCTGTAAACGTGTAATATCCGATGCCTGCAGCACATGATGCCCTGCCGCCTTTCCCAGACGGTTCATCACCGCTGTTCCGATTCCGGCCTCCGGAAATGCCTCACTGTAAATATAAGAGACCTCTTCCTCGTCAAACTCTCTTAGCACTTTGTAGAGATTACGCGCCACCGTCTTTTCATTTTCCCGAGAACCGATGCTCTTGATCATTCCTGTGGTATATTGGTCAATAGATTCATTCGTCGCTATAATTCCGACTTTATACCCCAGACGAACCTGCTCATACGCAATCTGTTTGATTGCCTTGATCGACTCATCCGGCTCTCCTTCCACAATGATCAGATCCGCTTTCGGCGCATAATGTCGGTATTTCATCCCCGGTGCCTTCGGTGCTTTGGTACTATTCTCAGAAATCAGCGTCTCGTCGACCGAAATCTCTCCTGCCACTTCCTCTAGCATCTCTTTCGTGATTGCTCCCGGTCTCAGGATCATCGGCGGATTTACAGTAAGATCCAGAATCGTTGATTCCACCCCGATGTCCACACTTCCTCCATCCAGTATCATCTCAATCTTTCCGGAGAGATCATCCGCCACATGCTGAGCCGTCGTAGGACTCGGCCTTCCTGACGTATTCGCGCTCGGCGCGGAAATATATCCGCCTCCGGCCAGAATCAGTTTCCTCGCAATCTCATCGTCCGGCATCCGCACTGCGACTGTATCCAGACCTCCCGTCGTTCCAAGCGGAACCTTGTCATTTTTATGAAAAATCATCGTCAGCGGGCCCGGCCAGAAATGATCTGCAATATCCTGTACGATCTCCGGAATCTCCGTCACGATTTCTTTTAAATCTTCCAGCCTCGCAATATGAACAATCAGTGGATTATCCGATGGACGTCCTTTTGCAGCGTATGTCTTTTTCGCCGCCTCTTCATCTAACGCATTCGCCCCCAGTCCGTAAACCGTCTCCGTCGGAAATGCAACCAGTCCGCCTTGTTTCAAAATACTTCCGGCCTGCTCAATACTCTCTTGATCTATATTGTTTCTATCTATCTTTTTTATTATCGTTTCCATGAAAATTATTATACCATTATCTGAATATCATGGCAAATTAAATATGCAAATACAGCCCATAGCAGACATACTAATTTTTACCAAGACACTCCAGTATCCCACTGCTTATCGCTTCCGCCATCTCCTGTTGATATTCCTCTTTGGACAGCTTCTCGGCCTCTTCCCAGTTGCTCAGAAACCCGCACTCCACGATCACAGTCGGAACCTCCGTCCGCTTCAATAAATAATAGGATTCATTCGCCTTAACCTGACGATGATTTTCCGGATCCACTGTTCTAACAGCCTCTTGAAGAATTTTGGCCATTTCCTCCCCTTTTTGCGAATGGATGTAATAAAAAACCTGGGCTCCTTTTACATCCTCAGTCTGGTAACTGTTCTGATGGATACTAACTACGAGTTCCGGCTTTATTTCATTGATCATCCGAACCCGCGCCTTCATGTCTTCAACCTTTTTGTTTTTTGCTCCTTCTGTCTCCAACCCCTCATCCATTTCCCTCGTAAGTTTTACCGTCACACCTTCCTTCTCCAGACATTCTTTTACCTTCATCGTAATCTGAAGATTCACATCCTTTTCCAATACTTCATTAACCCCGACTTTTCCCGGATCATCCCCTCCGTGCCCGGCATCCAGTATGACCTCTGTTTTCTCTTCTCCTTTTACTTGATTTCCCGAAACATACTGATTTAAGGTATAGCTCCCATAAATAACAGCAGACAGCAGCAAGAGTACAATAATCCATTTTATTTTTATCAGGATCTGATATTTTGTCGGTAATTTTCCGGTTAACTTATTTTGACGCATAAAAAACCCCTCCCGCACATATCTCTACAATATATGCGAAAAGGGGCTTTCGTAACACGCTGATTTAGTTCACATACTTTAAGATCAATTCCCAGATATCAGATGTCTCGAATCCGATCTTCCATGCAGCTGTTCCTGCCAGTTTATTTGCCTTCATCAGTTCCAGCTTTGCTTCCAGAGACTGTGCATCCTCCAGCCAGATCTTATAGGTCGCACCATCCGCTCCTGTCCACTCTGCATAATTCTGCTTTACAGTATCATCCCATACTGCAGTCACACCTGCTTCGCTGACTTTTGCGGCAGCTGCCTTCATTCCCATCGCCTCACTGGTCACTTTCATGGGGTAATTAGCAGCTTCTGTGCCCTCCTGCTCTGCAAGTTCTTCTTCCGTCTTCGGAACTTCTTTCCAAAGTCTCGTATAGAACGGAACTGCATTGATAAGTTTTTCAGCCGGAATATCTTTAAGTGCTTCTTCGATTCCTTCTTTAACATATTCATAAGAAGCCACCGAACCAGCTTCATAAGAGCCACTGAAGTGCTCATCATATCCCATAATGATCACATAATCTGCAACAATTCCCTGTTCTTTTCTGTGATAATGCTCATTGTATCCTTTCGGGACATAATTGTCCACAGACAGTACCAGATTATTGATTCGGCATTTTACAGATAATTCTCTGATAAACTGAATATAATGTTCGCCCACTTCCTTCGGTATCTTTTCAAAATCCACATTGATTCCGTCAATACCGGTTTTCAGTGCTTCTGATATCAGCTGATTCTCCAGATTTTCTCTGGCTGAAGTATGACTGAGCAGCTCCATCTGATCAATATTATCACCGAAATTATCTACCAACGCCCACACATCAATTCCTGACTGATGTGCATAATTAACATATTCCTGACTTGCAATGGAATTCAGATTTCCATTATTGTCCGCAACCGAAAACCAGGTTGGAGACAATGTAGTAAGTCCTTTCGTATTTGCAATCGTCTCAAGAACTGTACTGTTCGCTGTAGTACTCGCCACCTGATGCCATGCAAGGTTGATCGTCTTATCGGAAGTAATGCTGGTAAACTCTTCCTCCGTAAACTCACGGGATGTAATCTCGGTGGCTTCCTTACGCAACATAGAAGCTCTGAGATAACCAATAATCCCATCTTCTGTCCGCACTTTTTTCCATCCCTCTACCTGATCGATCACGGTCACTTTGTCACCTTTTTTGACCTCTGTCAAAATCGGGCTCTTTGCCCCGCCTTTCAGACGAATACGTGTGTCCCGTTTAAGAACAGCAGTCGTTGTCTCACCAAATTCATTGACAATCATTACTCTGTCCGGATTCTCATAGACCTGATAATCCATATTTGTGTATTGCTGCACAAAATCAGCCGCAATATATGCTGTGCTTCCGTTCGTTTTTAAAATGACATAGTCTTCACTTTTCGTTTCTTTTGAAATTGTATAATCTTTACTTCCTACACTTGCCCGTACCATTTCACGAGGCAGGGTATACAAAAGAATATTTTCGTTTGGATCCCAGTAAAAGCGATCATTCAGATAATCTCTGACCACTTCATAGGACAGATAAAGATGACCGTCTACTCTCATTGCTCCGGCTTCGATTACTTCATTATTAATAGTAATTCCGACTTGTTCTTCGGACTCAATGCCAAAATACTCATTCAGATCATATTTTTCTTTGGTCGGCCCATATTTATTCCAAATCAGGGCACCGCCCACAAGTCCTGCTGCCAAAATACATAAAAGTAAAATGATAAGGATCGGGCTGATTCTCTTCTTTCTTTTTTTTCTCCTTCTTCTGGCATTCTTCCCACTCGAGGTTCTTGCCATCTCCTGACTTCTTCTGCGGCTTTCTGCCTCTGTACGTTCCGCTGTTCTTCTCACCTGTGCTGCACTTTGATTCACTTTTCTCTGTGTTCGTACTGCCTGTTCTGCCGGCCTTCTGTCAGAGTTTGTCCTCCTCTGGTTTCGCGCCGCATTCCCCGAAGCAGAACCTTTCGGTGTAGTTCTTCTGCCTGTCGTACCTGACTTCTTATATCTTATATCCGCATCAGAAGGAATCTCCCGTCCTGACCTTGTGCTTCTTGTCTGTCTTTCGTCCACACTGCACCTCCTGGTAATGGCTTATTGGCATAGCCTGAGAAGGCTATGATATAACTCACATGTATGTGCTAATTATATCATAATTTCTATTCTTTTGTATAAATTTCATTAACTATTTCAAAAACTTAGCCGAGGGGTCTGCTCTGCAGTGTTTTTTTATAATTATTTTATAATTCTTACGGGTTTTTCCGCGTTTTACGCTCTCAAAATCCCCAAAACATCATTTTATTTTTACTTTATAGAAATCAAGCTCCTGTACCATACCATTTTCATCCACGATATAATCACGCATATAGTTGCTGTCTTCCCTGACCATATGAGCAGATACAATCTGCAGCGGGCTCGCCGGAAGTCCGTCAATCTGCATCCGTATCCCGGATCGCTCATATTTTGTCAATTCTGTAAACAGTTCCTGATAATTTGTATCATTGTTTTCCATGAATCCCCCTATCTTCCCGGCATCTTTTTACGGCAAAAAGCGACCATAAGTTTTTTGTGATATACTATTTTTCTGCTTTTTCCGACGACAAGGAAACACTTTCAGCCGGATATTGCTTTCCTCTATATTGTTTTCAGGTCTTGATTGATAAATTGTCTGATACGACTTACATGGTTTTAGACGCTTGTGTGCGAAATGCGCTAAATCACGGATTAAAATGTACCGTCAATTTGAAATAGATTTTTAAGATAATGATTTTTCATTTCCTTGTAGCCCCATTATAAAAAAACATTTATTTTATTTCAAGTATTTTTTTAATTTTGTTTACATCTTTTCGATTTTTGTTTATACTAATAGTGATTTACTATAACTTTTAATTGTGATAGGAAGTGATGACAACATGAAGATAGAGAAAATTAATGATAACCAGATACGCTGCACGTTGACCCATGCCGACCTGGCAGAGCGCGAACTGAAGCTCAGCGAACTGGCATACGGCACCGAGAAAGCAAAATCACTTTTTCATGACATGATGCAGCAAGCCGCACATGAATTTGGTTTTGAAGCTGAGAATATACCTTTGATGATCGAAGCCATCCCTGCTTCTTCTGATTCTATCGTGCTTATTATCACCAAAGTCGAAGATCCTGAAGAACTGGACACCCGTTTTTCCAAATTCTCACCGCTCCCGCTTGGAGAAGCTCCTGACAAGAAGAAGAATTCCATGCTCGACCGTCTGAAGAAACTGGAAGGCGCAGACGAATTTCTCGATCTGCTCCGCCACGTAACAGATGCTATGAGTGATCTTCCCGAAGATGTGCCGGTTGCACCAAAAGATACCACTGAAACTACTGCAGCCAAAGAACCTGAAGAAAAAGTTCCCACAATCCGCTTTTTCTCATTTGCCACACTCGACGGCGTTATTCAGGCATCCAATCTGCTCATCGAGATGTACGAAGGTTCCAGCACTTTATATAAAGATGAGCGAAATGATCTATACATTTTGGCTCTTACACAAGCTGCACATAATACTGTTGACTTTAACCGGATCTGCAATATGCTTTCCGAATATGGTTCATCTGAACCGGGAACCGGAGCTTCCCTCGCATTTCTCGAAGAACACTGCGAGATTATTGCGTCACAGAATGCCGTACAGACACTTGGAAATTTATAAGATACCATATTATAGTAATAAAAGGACACAGCAAATCGCCGTGTCCCTTTTATTATCTCATCTTATGCATTTGCTGCCAGAAAAGCATTGATCTTTTCAACGAGAAGATCTCCGTCTAATCCATGAACCATAGCTGCCTCTTCCAATGTCTCAGCCTGAGCTCCCGGGCATCCAAGACAATGCATTCCAACTTCCATCAGAATCGGGGCTGTCTCCGGTGCAACATTCAACAGCTCACCAATTGTCATATTCTTATTTACTTCTTTCATGAGAAATTCCTCCTTCGATTTGATCTGTCTTTACACTCAGATATTTTTTATTATACTACCGATTATTTCAATTATCAATAATAATGTCCTATTTCTGTTTTGCACATATGAGTACGAAATATATACAATTCAGATAAATTGAGCAGTCAATTTTCACTTCTTTTTGACTACTTAAAAGTCAATCATTTTTTCAATTTCTTTCGACAAAATGTGATTTTTATTAATTATACCCAAAACATCCGTTCTGTTTTTTATTCAAAGTTGTCCACCAAAAACATATGTTTTTGTGTGGATAACGTGGATAACTCTTCTTTCATTACGTTTTTTCCACGTTTTTTGGCCTTTTGAGCGTGGATAACTTGGATAACTCATTTGGGATAACTTTTACATCATTTTCTTTCTTTATACAAATTCCCCATACATTTCGACACAAAATTTGAAACAAAAAAAATCCGAAATTTTTATTCCGGATTTTTCTGTCTGACTTTTCACACTGTTTTAAAACACCTTCGTCTATAATACTCTTCTGACTGCCAGTATGGTCGTATAAGTGGCTGGTGAGATTCCAATTCCCTGCGCCGGATTCATTGCATTTACAATTTGACCATTTCCTATATAGATTCCCACGTGCCCATCATAACAAATCACATCTCCGGATATTGCCTCCTCATAACTTACACCGACTCCCGCACTTCGCTGTTCGTATGAAGTTCTCGGTAAGGTAATTCCAAAATGTGCAAATACAGATTGAACAAATCCTGAACAATCCGCCCCGTTCGTCAGACTTGTGCCTCCCCACACATAGGGATTTCCTATGAACTGACAGGCATATGCGACGACTGCCTGTCCGTCTGATTCTTTCTCTTTAGCCGCTGCTTCCGCCGCAGCACGCTCTCTTGCTTCTTCTTCTGCTTTCGCCTCTTCCTCAGCCTGCAGCCTTGCCTCTTCCTGCTCTCTGGATTCCGCATAAGTAAATGGATCTTTCCTTCCTTCACTTTCTGCTTTTTCCACCAGTTCTTCTGCAAGCTCCTCCGATTCCTGTCCGATCGTAATATACTCGGTCTTTACATACCCGGTCACCTCACCGGATTCTACCGCAGTCCACTCTCCGACCGGCCCTATAATCTTCGCTGCATATCCCGGATAAAGCTTTCCGACATACTCGCTCTCTTTCGTTGGCTGACTCCTTATATATAAGAAGGTAGTGACATCGGCAAACGCCATATCTAAATACTCACCCTTATTTGACGGCACCAGATAATCTTCCACTTTGATTTCTTTATTTTGTGAATAGCAATCATTCAGCACCGCTTCAATTCCAACTCCCGGCATATTTCCGGACGATATTTGCTCCACGTCCTCTGCCATCACCGGCATTACCGGGAATGCTGCTCCCAGCAATGTAACCAGGAACAATCCTCTTCTAAGATTTGAATGCATAAATCTCCCTCCTTTATGTATTCTTATCTTTTGTAAATATTACAGAATTGTTACATATGTTACGCTGATATTATATCAATCACATATGCTTTTGTCAACCAAATAGCCAAATTTCTCTTCGTCAAAGAATTTTCCATTTCTACTTTTTTCGAAAAATAAGCATATAATTATTACAAATTGTTACAATATCTTTTAACAGTATTTACATTCTTCAGAACTTTATTCAATTTTATACATTTTTATTTTGTGTATTTTAATTTTATTGACAATACTTCTTTTTTCGGATATTATAATTTTAATAACTGTTATCATTATCAAAGAAAGGAGAGTTCATGTGGCAAATTTAAAATACAGCAGGCAACGTGAGGCCATCAAAGAATATCTTTGTTCAACTAACTGTCATCCGACTGCCGACTCTGTTTATATGTATGTAAAACAAGAATTTCCAAATATCAGTCTTGGAACTGTATACCGCAATTTGAATCTTCTGGCTGATTTGGGTGAAGTGCTCAAACTCACGACCCCCGATGGGGCCGTCCGTTTTGACGCCCATACCTCACCGCATTACCATTTTTATTGTAAATCATGTGGAAAATTCATCGACATGGGCATTAATATAGAAGATCTGAATGAACTTGCATCCCGCAATTTTGACGGCAGTATAGACTCACACGATATTATTTTTTATGGAATTTGCGGAGATTGCACACACAAGTCATAATAATATTTATGATAAGATGATTAAATTTTCCAATATCTATTGACAATGTTCATAATTTGTGGTAACTTAATATCAGTAACTATTACTGATATTTAAAGTTAAAAATAAATAAGAAAAGGAGATTACAATCATGAAAAAATTTGTTTGTACAGTATGTGGCTACGTTTACGAAGGAGAAGCAGCACCGGAGAAATGTCCAGTTTGTGGTGTTGGCGCTGAGAAGTTCAAAGAGCAGGCCGGCGAAAGAGAATGGGCTGCTGAACACGTTGTAGGTGTTGCTAAGGGTGTTAGCGAAGACATTCTTGCTGATTTAAGAGCAAACTTTGAAGGTGAATGTTCCGAAGTTGGTATGTATCTTGCAATGGCAAGAGTTGCTCACAGAGAAGGATATCCGGAAATCGGATTATACTGGGAGAAAGCTGCTTGGGAAGAAGCTGAACATGCTGCAAAATTCGCTGAATTATTAGGCGAAGTTGTAACAGACAGCACCAAGAAGAACCTTGAGATGAGAGTTGACGCTGAGAACGGCGCTACCGCTGGTAAATTTGATCTTGCAAAACGTGCAAAAGCTGCTAACCTTGACGCAATCCATGATACAGTTCATGAAATGGCAAGAGACGAAGCTCGTCACGGAAAAGCATTCGAAGGTCTGTTAAAGAGATACTTTGGCTAAAATAATTTAGCAACTCTTAAGGACTGTAGATTTCTTTCTACAGTCCTTTTTTTAAGATAAATGGAAGAATAAAAAGGAGAATTTATTATGTCTAAATATGCAGGAACAAAAACAGAGCAGAATTTGCTGGCAGCATTTGCCGGAGAATCTGAAGCACGCAACAAATACACCTATTATGCTTCTGCTGCCAAAAAAGCAGGATTCGTACAGATGGCAAATATTTTCGAAGAGACCGCTAACCAGGAAAAAGAACACGCTAAAATGTGGTTCAAAGAATTCCATGGCATCGGAAATGTAGAAGAAAATCTGGCTGACGCTGCTGCAGGCGAGAATTATGAATGGACAGAAATGTACAAACGTATGGCTGAGGAAGCAAGAGAAGAAGGCTTTGAAGAACTGGCCGCCAAATTTGAGCTTGTTGCAGAAGTAGAAGCATCCCATGAAAGACGTTATAACAAATTACTTGAAAGCTACAAAGCTGGAAAAACATTTGAAGGAGAAGCTCCTCTTGGATGGAAATGTAATAACTGCGGATATATTTACATCGGAGAAGAAGCTCCGGAAGTATGCCCGGTATGTGCTCATCCGAAGGCTTACTTTGAAAGAAAAGTTGAAAATTACTAGAAATACTCTTAGGGCTGGCAAATTGCCAGCCCTTTTTTTGTTTTACATTTTCCTCTTGCATTTTCCGAATAAAAGGTGTAATATTCACATATACTTAATGTAGTTTTGAAAACTACATGTAATAATATAACCATTTTAACGTTTATTTATATGTTGTCATATACTAAATAAGGGAGGAATCATTATGACCAGACATATCAAAGACCCCGGAAGTGCAATCACCCATTTTATTGGAATGCTTATGGCAATTTTTGCAGCTGTTCCTCTTCTCATCAAAGCGTCACACGAGCCACAGCGGATCTATCTCATATCACTCACCATATACGCCGTGAGCCTGATCCTTCTGTATGCCGCAAGCACCACCTACCACACATTTATCTGCTCCGAGAAGCTTACAACCGTATTAAAGAAAATAGATCATATGATGATATTTGTCTTGATAGCCGGAAGTTATACCCCGATCTGCCTGCTGGTCCTGGAACGCAGAACCGGCATGATGCTGCTCGCCCTGATCTGGGGAATCGCTGCCATCGGGAT
Organism: Bariatricus sp. HCP28S3_D3; assembly: GCF_052065755.1. Classification (NCBI taxonomy): domain Bacteria; kingdom Bacillati; phylum Bacillota; class Clostridia; order Lachnospirales; family Lachnospiraceae; genus Bariatricus; species Bariatricus sp. HCP28S3_D3. The sequence continues at coordinate 25,663 of NZ_JBQHTK010000027.1, forward strand.
TCTGATCAAAGCTTTCTGGGTATACTGTCCGAAATGGGTTTCATCCATTCTTTACATCGGAATGGGGTGGACCTGTGTACTTGCTTTCAGCCAGATTCTGAACAATCTGACCCGAAGCGAATTTGCATGGCTTCTTGCGGGCGGCATTATTTACACGATCGGAGGAATCATCTATGCATTAAAGCTCCCGATCTTTAACAACAAGCACAAGAATTTTGGCAGCCACGAGATTTTCCACCTGTTTGTCATGGGCGGAAGTGCCTGCCATTTCATTGTAATGTATTCATTATTGTAGATATTTACTCCATTGAATCACAATTATTGTCAGAAAGAGACGGTTCATACTCTGCTATGAGCCGTTTCTTTTCTTCCCGGCTCATTCTCTTGATATGATATTCGCGGCTCATAGCCTCTTCTTTCGTCTGAAATTTCTCCATATAAACCAGTTCTACCGGTCGTCTGGACTTCGTGTATTTCGCGCCCCGCCCTTCATTATGTGCCCGGACCCTTTTTTCGATATCATTCGTCCAGCCGGTATAGAGCGTTCCGTCCCTGCATTTTACGATATATGTATAGTTCATTTTACCTGTCTCCAAAAGAGAGACGAAACATTCCGGATTTCTATTTTTCCGGCAATGTTCCGCCCTTCTTCATCCTTTTTGATCTTTAGTCTTCCAGATCCATATAATCCATAGGATCCACCGGTTGACCGTCCTTTCGCATTTCGAAATAAAGGTTACATCCCTCAACACTGTAATATTTGGTCGGCTCACTCAGATATCCGAGTACAGTTCCGGCCTCCACGTAATCACCGACATAGACTGGTACTTCTTTGAGCTGACCATAAATACATTCATATCCGTTACCCATATCCACAGTGATCGTGGTACCTGTCTGAGGAAGTACATCAATCGATTTTACGATTCCGGGAGCTGCTGCAATAACATTATCATTGACTGCACCCGCAATGATGACTGCCGGATTGTATTTATACTGATCCAGCGTCTGAAAATACACGGTTTTATCCATGCTGTAGCTCATCATCACATTCCCGTTAACCGGCCACAGAAGCTGGTCCGACTCTGTAAAATAGACCTGTGCCGTCTCTCCTGCCGTCTCCGTCACCGAATCAGTGTTTTCGGTTTCTTCAGTTCCTTCCGCAGTCTCATTTTCCGGCAAAGCTTCATCCGAAGTATCTTCCTGCTTTGCTTCTACTCCGTCTGTAGAGTTAGCTGCCTCTGCCATCTCCTTCTCTGCCTCTGCCTGTTCTTCCTGCTTTGCGAGCTCCAGTTCTTTGCTTGTTTTCTCCTTGTAGCTGTTCCATGTATAGGCTCCGGTAATCGCAATAACTGCTGAAAAACAGATTGCCAGAGCATAAGCCGCCTGTTTTTTCCCTTTCTGAGAAAGTCGCTGTTTCTTATTCATATTTTATCACCTCTGACAATATTTTTGCCAGAAAAACAGAGCCTTATTCATTTTTTTATGAAATGTCTGTGCTTGTGACAATTTCAACAACTTCCTCCAGAGTCGTTCCTTCAAAAAAATAATTTAAAATATCCTGATAAGAACTGCCGTCTGCTGCCATCTGTTCAGCCGTATACTGGCTCATTCCGAGTCCATGCCCGATTCCTTTCGAAGTGACCCCGATCTGACCGTCAAATTCCTGCAAAGTAAAGCAGGACGAAGCGAGATGATATGTATCCCGGAATGCCTCCCCTTTTACGGTTTCTTTCCCACAACGCACTTCCGTCACATATCCAGCACTGTCCGTTCCCGTGACCTCCATATCCGTTCCCTGGATCATCTGTGTCGTCATGGCATCCTCAGATTCCACGTCCGCGGGACATTCCTTTACCTGCAGATACGGGTATTCTTCCGTTCCCAGAACTTCTGCCGCAGAACGTGTTTTCCCATTGCTGAGCTTATGATACGGTGTAAGAGCCGGCATTCCATTGTAAATTAAAATCTTCCCTTCCGTGTCATTCCAGGCTTCCTGAATACGGTCATATTTTTCTGCATAGTCACTGGCTCCCCAGTTGCTCTTCATCTGACTTCTTGTCCAGTACCCCTTTTTTAGAACCGTTTCACTTCCTTCTTCCTGTATGCTTTTACAGATACTTGTCCGAATCAGCACTGCCTGTGCCTTCAACGCTTCCATACCGGCATCCGCATCCATTTCTTTTGCCAAAACGCCTATCCCATACTCATCGAGCGTCAGTTTGACTGTCTTCTCATTTCTTTCTACTTTCACATAAATTGAAGCAGTTCCGACTGATGCTGTCATTTGACTTCCATTCAGAAAAACCGTTATAATATAAGGCAAAAGTATCATAATAACAAGAAAATACCCTGCCTGTTTGATCCATTTCTTCATATAACAGTAAAACCTCCCATACCACTGTATGAGAGGTTTCCCTGATTTATGAATTCTTATTCTTCAGGTTCAACAGTAACTTTATCAAGTTTCCAGATATCATCCACATATTCCTGAATTGTTCTGTCAGATGTGAATTTACCGCAGCTTGCAGTATTGAGGAGTGCCATTCTTGCCCAGCGGTCCGTATCACGATATGCCTCTTCTACTCTCTTCTGCGCTTCTGCATAAGGACGGAAATCCTTCAAAATGAAATACATATCCGGTCTCGGACTTCCCTGTGTATTAAGCAGAGAGTTGTAAAGGTCACGGAACATTTCATGATCTCCATGAGAATAGGTTCCATCCATAAGCTGATCTACTACACGCTTCAGTTCCCAATCGTTGAAATAAATTTCCTGCGGATTGTATCCACCATGGTTTTCGTAATTAATAACTTCATCAGAGCTGAGGCCGAAGATAAATGCATTTTCGATTCCCACTTCTTCCACGATCTCAACGTTTGCACCATCCATAGTTCCGAGAGTCGGAGCTCCGTTCAGCATAAATTTCATGTTTCCGGTTCCAGATGCCTCTTTTGAAGCGGTAGAAATCTGTTCGCTGACATCTGCAGCTGCAAAGATCCACTCTGCATTAGATACACGGTAATCTTCAATGAAGACAATTTTCAGTTTTCCATTGATAGAACGGTCATTATTTACTACTTCTGCAACAGAGTTGATCAGCTTGATGATCTGTTTTGCACGAATATATCCTGCGGAAGCCTTTGCACCAAAGATAAAGGTTCTCGGATAGAACGGCATTTCCGGATGTTCTTTAATCTGATTATACAGATACATAACATGTAAAATGTTCAGAAGCTGACGTTTGTATTCATGAAGACGTTTCACCTGTACATCAAAAATAGATCTCGGGTCAACTTCCACTCCATTGTGTTCCAGAATATAAGCAGCAAGACGCTCTTTATTCTTATATTTGATGTCCATAAATTCAGCTCTCGCCTTCGGATCATCAGCAAGTGGTTTTAACTTAGCCATTTCAGAAAGATCGGTGATCCATCCGTCTCCGATATGTGCGGTTACCCAGTCAGCAAGGAGCTGATTTCCATGAAGAAGGAATCTTCTCTGAGTAATACCATTTGTCTTGTTATTAAACTTATTCGGCATCATCTCATAGAAATCTCTCAGTTCCTGATGCTTCAGAATCTCTGTATGAAGCTTTGCAACACCATTTACAGAGTAACCTGCAACGATTGCAAGGTGTGCCATCTTCACCTGTCCGTCACGAAGGATTGCCATCTTTGCAACTTTATTCTCGTTACCCGGATACATCTGACGAATCTGCTCTACAAAACGGCGGTCGATTTCCTGCACGATCTGGTAAACACGCGGAAGCAGTCTTGAGAACAGGTCGATCGGCCATTTTTCAAGCGCTTCTGACATGATTGTATGGTTTGTATAAGCAACCGTTTTCGTGGTGACATCCCATGCTTCGTCCCATTCCAGACCTTCCTGATCAATAAGAAGACGCATTAATTCGGCAACTGCCACGGTCGGATGCGTATCATTCATCTGAATCGTTACTTTCTCGTACAGTTTGCGGATATCGCTGTGTTTCTTTTTATATTTTTCAATCAATGCCTGCAAACTTGCTGACACGAAGAAATACTGCTGTTTCAGACGAAGCTCTTTTCCTGCATAGTGATTATCGTTCGGATACAGAACCTCTACGATATTCTTAGCCAGGTTTTCCTGTTCGATCGCTTTATGGTATTCACCACGGTCGAAGGAATCAAGTTTAAATTCTGTAATCGCTTTTGCATCCCAGATACGGAGCGTATTGACTACATGGTTTCCGTATCCAACGATCGGCATATCGTACGGAATTGCAAGTACGGATTCATAGTTTTCCTGAATATAGTAATTTCTCTTTGTCTTCTCGTCGTATTCAACGCGGATCGTTCCGCCGAAACGAACTTCTTTTGCATACTCATCACGGCGAAGCTCAAACGGATTACCGTCTTTCAGCCAGTTATCCGGTGTCTCTACCTGATAACCATTCTCAATTTTCTGCTTAAACATACCATAGCGATAACGAATTCCGCATCCATATGCTGCATATCCCAGAGTTGCAAGAGAGTCCAGGAAACAAGCTGCCAGACGTCCCAGACCACCATTTCCAAGTGCTGCGTCCGGTTCCTGATCTTCGATTGCATTTAGATCGATTCCCATCTCATCGAGCGCTTCTTTTACTTCCTTGTAAGCGGTCATATTGATCAGGTTATTACCAAGTGCGCGTCCCATCAGAAACTCCATTGACATATAATAAACAGTCTTTGGATCTTCTTTCTCGTATGTCTTCTGTGTTGCAAGCCAGTCATCCACAATTGCTTCTTTCACTGCATAAGATACAGCCTGAAAAATCTGCTGTGGTGTTGCCTCATCGATTTCACGACGATACAGTGTACGCACATTATGCTTTACTTCTTTCTTAAATGCTTCTTTCTCAAATCTTTTACTATACATTATGTTCTCCCTTCGTAAGCTTTAGTTCTTTTCTACTCCCAGATTAACTGTTTCACCGTTGATCTTCCATTCCTTTACATGACCTGCCGGAACAGCTTTTTCAACGCTGACCGCCAGAGTCTCCTGTCCGATTTCATCGGCAAATTTTTCAAATACAGACTCTGCTTTTTCGCTTCCGTCATATGTTACTTTGATCTTATCTGTTACTTCGAAGTCTGCTTCCTTGCGCATTGTCTGGATCTTACTGATGATTTCTCTTACAAAACCTTCTTCCAGAAGTTCTTCTGTCAAATTCGTATCGAGAACAACCGTAATTCCATAATCACTCTCAGATACATATCCTTCTGCCTGACTCATATCAATCAGAAGGTCTTCCGTAGCCAATACAACCTCCTGCCCATTCACATCAAGCTTCAAAACACCATTTGCGTTCAGTTCATCCATTGCTGCATTTCCGTCAAGATTATTCAGTGCGTTCTTGATTCCCCCCAGCAGCTTGCCATATTTCGGTCCTACCGTCTTAAGCTGCGGCTTGAATGTATAAGAAGTAAATGCACGAACATCTTCCGTAATTTCCATTTTTTTCACATTCAGCTCGTCTGTAATGATATCCTGATAAAATTCCGGAAGTTCTCCAATTCCTTTTACAAACATCTTGCCGATCGGCTGACGGTTTTTGATGTTTGCAGTATTACGGCATGCACGTCCCATAACAACAATTTTGAGGACCTCATCCATATTTTCTTCCAGATTTTTATCGATATATGCATCATTGGCAACCGGGAAATCACAAAGATGGATACTTTCCGGTGCGGTTTCATCAAGACTTCTCACCAGATTCTGATATATCTCTTCTGTCATAAACGGAATCATCGGCGCTGCTACCTTGGAAACAGTAACCAGTGCAGTATACAGGGTCATATACGCATTGATCTTATCCTGTTCCATTCCTTTTGCCCAGAAACGTTCACGGCTTCTTCTTACATACCAGTTACTCATATCATCTACAAAATCCTGAAGTGCTCTTGCAGCTTCCGGAATTCTGTAATTTTCAAGATTGTCATCCACTACTTTGATTAAAGTATTCAGCTTAGACAGCAGCCATTTATCCATTACGGACAATTTATCATAATCCAATGTATATTCTGCTGCATCAAAATCATCAATATTTGCATACAGTACAAAGAATGCATAGGTATTCCACAAAGTTCCCATAAATTTGCGCTGGCCTTCCATAACCGCTTTTCCATGGAAACGGTTCGGAAGCCAAGGAGCACTGTTCACATAGAAATACCAGCGGATCGCATCTGCTCCGTATGTCTCCAGAGCTTCAAACGGATCGACCGCATTACCCTTTGACTTACTCATCTTCTGTCCGTTTTCATCCTGAACATGTCCCAGAACGATAACATTCTTGTACGGTGCCTTATTGAAGATCAGTGTTGATATCGCAAGCAGAGAATAGAACCATCCTCTTGTCTGATCCACCGCCTCTGAAATAAAATCTGCCGGGAACTGCTGTTCAAACAATTCTTTATTTTCAAATGGATAGTGATGCTGCGCAAACGGCATAGAACCACTGTCGAACCAGCAGTCAATAACCTCCGGTACACGGTGCATCGGCTTTCCGCACTTCGGGCAACGGATCGTTACTTCATCGATATATGGACGATGCAGTTCAATATCATCCGGACAATTATCTGACATTTCTTTTAATTCAGCAATACTTCCGATGGAATGCTGATGTCCGCATTCACATTCCCAAATATTCAGTGGAGTACCCCAGTAACGGTTACGGCTGATTCCCCAGTCCTGAACATTTTCCAGCCAGTCTCCAAAACGCCCTTTACCGATACTTTCCGGAATCCAGTTGATCGTATTGTTATTTGCAATCAGATCGTCTTTGACATCCGTCATCTTGATGAACCAGGATTCTCTCGCATAGTAGATCAGCGGTGTATCACATCTCCAGCAATGTGGATAACTGTGTTCAAACTTCGGAGCATCGAAGAGAAGTCCGCGGCTTTCCAGATCCTTCAGCACTTCCGGATCAGCCTTCTTTACAAACAATCCGGCAAACGGAGTCGTCTCTCCCATATTTCCTTTTTCATCAACAAGCTGTACAAAAGGAAGATCATATTTCCGGCCTACCTTTGCATCGTCCTCACCAAATGCAGGAGCAATATGAACCACTCCGGTACCGTCTGTCAGAGTAACATAGGTATCGCATGTCACAAAGAAAGCTTTCTTGTTCTGCTTTGAAGCACAATCATATGCGCACTGATAAAGCGGCTCGTATTCTTTGTATTCCAGATCCTGTCCTTTGTATGTCTCCAGAATCTCATATGCCGGCTTTCCTTCTTCTGCAAATTTTCCAAGAATCGTGTCCAGAAGTGCACATGCCATATAATAAACATTACCGTCCGCACATTTTACTTTTGCATAATCTTCATACGGATTTACACAAAGTGCGATATTGGAAGGAAGTGTCCATGGTGTTGTCGTCCATGCCAGAATATAAGCATCCTCGTCCTTCACTTTGAATCGAACAATCGCAGAACGTTCTTTGACATCCTTGTACCCCTGCGCTACTTCCTGTGCAGACAGAGGCGTTCCGCAGCGTGGACAGTAAGGAACGATCTTAAATCCTTTATAAAGAAGTCCCTTATCCCAGATCTGCTTTAAAGCCCACCACTCGGATTCAATGAAATCATTATCGTAAGTTACATAAGGATGTTCCATATCCGCCCAGAACCCTACCGTACCTGAGAAATCTTCCCACATACCTTTGTATTTCCAGACACTTTCTTTGCATTTGTTGATAAACGGTTCCAGACCATATTCTTCAATCTGATCCTTTCCGTCCAGTCCCAGAAGCTTTTCCACTTCAAGCTCTACCGGAAGACCATGAGTATCCCAACCAGCTTTACGAGGAACCATATATCCCTTCATAGTGCGGTATCTCGGAATCATATCCTTGATAACACGTGTCAGCACGTGTCCGATATGCGGTTTTCCATTCGCAGTCGGAGGACCATCATAGAAGGTATAGGTCTCTCCTTCTTTCCGGTTTTCCATACTTTTTTCAAAAATATGATTATCTTCCCAGAATTTTTCAATTGCCTTTTCTCTGTCAACAAACTTCAAATCTGTTGACACTTTCTTGTACTTGGCCATGTCAGTACTCCTTTCATAATCTTCAGCCTTTTCTGTTTCTTCACCATAAGATACGCAGTGAAATAAATATAGGTTAGCTGACATCCTATAATAAAAAAAGCTCTCCTCCTGTAATAGGACGAAAGCTTATGCATCGTTAACCACCTGTTACTGCATACCAACATATGAGTTTCCTATAACGGAGGAAATACCGGCATCCCTTACTCATATACCACTTTCGGGGACTGCAACTCAGAAGTGATATTCGAATATATCCTACTCGCACCGGTCTCTCACCATCACCGATTCGCTTTGTCTTTGAAATATATTCTACTGTCTTCGTCATAGTTTTTCTCTTTTACGTAGCTATTATAATAAAGAAACCCTTGACGAGTCAAGGGTTTCTTGGATTTTCAGCTTTTTGACGGATTTTTCCTGTAAAATTCCGCAGTTTGTATAGTTATCGTTCATATCTGTCTCTGGTATCTCTCCGGCTTCTTTCTCGCCTTCTTTCACCCGACATCTGCCTATATTTTTCTTCCTGCTGTCTTTTGCGCTTTCTGGCAATTCTGCGACGCCTCTGTACCTCTCTTTTCTTCTTCCTTTTAACAGCAACAGCCAGTAAAAACAGAAAAAAGATGATTCCCAATATGACAATCCCCGCAACGATCCATATAATCCATTTCCAGACACTGTTTTCTTTTTGTTCTTCCTTCTTTTCTTCTGGCTTCATCTCCGGTTCATTCTTTTCAAGATACACATCACTGAATTGGACAGATGCCGTCCCAACCAGATGGCCGTCATAAGTATACTCAACGATTCCCGCCGTTTTATCATTAGAATCAGGGATCAGTTTCATCTCAAGACTTTCAAATTCCACACCGGAAGGAAGTAACACATATGCATTTTCATCGATACTCTTAATATCTTCCGATTTCTCTCTTTCTTTAATACTAACCTTCTGGAAATTGTCAAATCCATAATTCAAAAGTGCCTCTGTATCTGAATAAACATTTCTTCCATGTGTACGTAGAACAACACAAATCAGTCTTCGATTTCCATCGTCTGCACAAGTAACCAGAGTGTTCAATGCCAGATCTGTATAGCCTGTCTTTCCCGCAATGACCCTCGCATCATAATACTCATTTCCCTCATAAAACATCTGATGCTTTTGTTGAAACGTTCTTGTTTCTGATGTCAAATTCGTTGCGGGAATCGTATACTGCATTGTCTGACAGATCTCCTCAAATTCCGGATGATTATTCAAAAGCTCCCTTGTGATCAACGCCATATCCCTTGCTGTCGTATAGTGATTCGGATCCTCCAGTCCGTTGGTATTGACAAAATTGGAATTCAGACCTCCCAACTCTTTACATCGGGAATTCATCTCCTGTATGAACCAGTCATATCCCTCCCCTATACTCTCACCAATTGCATATGCGGCTTCGTTTGCTGATGCGAGCAAAACCGCATACAGCGCGTCTTTTAAAGAAATCTCTTCCCCCGGATTTAATCCAATGTGAGCATATCCATATCCAAGACAATTGATACAATCGTCTGTCACCGTGACCTTATCATCTAATTGTCCATTTTCCAATGCAATCAATACTGTCAAAATTTTTGTAATACTCGCAGGATAGCCCTTTCCATCAATATTTTTCGCATACAGGATAGCTCCACTCTCTGCATCCATCACAATCCCGGCCTCACCATATGTCTTAGGTCCTTCCGGCCAATCCTTCCATGCATTGGAATCTACTGTCATCTCGTACGCCTTCTGAGTGGCTGCCTCTTCGGCTTCCGAAGTCTGAGAAGGCTCACTTTGCGTCATATCAACCGGCTTTGTATCTTCCGCATTTCCATATAAAGGAATTGCACTGCTAAGAAGAAGCACTGTAACCAAAAATGCGGCAATGCGTCTCCTGTATTTTTTTTCTTTCGCCTGATTTTTCAGAAAAAAATCTGCATAATTCATAATAACCCCTTATAACTCTTACAACAATCCCCTATAACGATTCACACATGCGTAAATATCCTGTTTTCGAATCTGAGCCATCCCGGACGGGATATACGTTCCCTGGCACAAAAACTCTAATCCACATATCCGAAGCTGATTCCATAATTTTTCCACAAGCACATCCACATTCTGTTCTTGTCTCTCCATCTGTTCCAGTAAATATTTCAAACAATGAGAAAGCGTCGTCGTTTGTTCCGAATCCAGTATCTGCTCCACATATTTCAAATCCACAGTATCTTTACCAATTGAAAAACTGTCTTTTCCAAACTGCTTGATTTTCACCTGGTCTCTTTTTTTATCAAGGCGTTTCGATCTGGCAATCCTGCGAAATTTATCTTTATCAAAAATAACACTGATCGGAATTTTTATTTCTGCCTCTATATTATCTTCCGGAACCTTTGCAATCACTTTCTTGACTTTTTCCGTAATATCAAATGTCTGATAATTATCCATCTGCAAAATCTTATCCGCAATATAAAAATAGGATCCCGAACTTCCTGCAACAAGAACAATCGATATACCGTGCTTTTCATTTAACTCCCTCGCCTGAAGGGTAAATGGTGTAATCGGCTCTTTATCTCCCGAAACAACAGTCTGCATAAGGCAATCACGGACCATGAAATTCGTAGCACAGGTATCTTCATCAATTAATAATGTTTTTGCTCCTGATTGAACCGCTTCTACAACATTCGCCGCCTGTGAAGTTGAACCACTTGCATCTTCTGTTGAAAAATCAACGGTATTTTTCTTATTTGGCAAATCATTAATAAATGGAGAAATATTAACATGAGATACTGCACGACCATCTTCTGCTCTGATTTTAACAGCTGTATCATCTGTAATCACATATTCCCTCCCATCGCCTGCTATATGATTATAAATTCCATGTTCCAGAGCTTTTAACAAAGTAGATTTTCCATGATATCCCCCTCCGACAATCAATGTAATTCCTTTCGGGATTCCCATTCCCTTAACAAGTCCTGCATACGGAAGCTTCATTTCAACTTCCATACTCGCAGGTGATTGAAATTTCACTGCATTTTTCATCGGTCTTTGAGAAATACCACTTTCTCTTGGAAGAACAGACCCGTTTGCCACAAATGCTACCAGATGTCTCCTAATCAGTTCTTCTCGTATTGTATGTTGATCTTCTGCCAGTTCAACTACCCGACGAACTTCATTCTTATTAATATTCTCATAGAATAATGACTTCTTAACAGCATCAGGAAGATACTCAAATAAAATCTTTTTTAGCTCATAAGCATTAATCGTCCGTCCGTTTGCCGGAAAGCCAACTTCAAACCTTACCAATAGATCTCCATTCTCAATTTTAAATGCTGTTCTCTCCAGTATCTCCTGACCACATCTGCTGATACCAATCAATCCACTCTTTCCTGATCCCTTTGCCTGAAACGTATAAGAAGAGACAGACTTAGTAAATAATCTGGTCAAATGATCCTGAAGAGCAATCCTTTTATAATCTGTATCATACATAGTAAGAGGAAAACCAGCCTGATCCTTTTTCACCTGAATGCTTAACTTAGAAGGTGCAGCAAACGGGTCTCCCTGTACATGGTCAATATGAAGTACAAATCCCGCAAATTGATAACTTCCTTTTAATTCTTTATAAGCAGGATACCCTTTACGGTTAATACTCATTAACATCTTATCTAATTCTACAGATGATTTCATTGTCTTCACTACCTACCTTCCTGCAAATTACTATCACTATCATTGTATAAAGAAAAAACCGCATTACTGTTAGAAACAATAATACGGTCTAAAAAATGAAGCATCGGGGATTCGAACCCCGGACAACTTGATTAAAAGTCAAGTGCTCTACCGACTGAGCTAATGCTCCATCCAGTTTAAATTGTCTTGGTAGACAAGTGCCCAGAGCCGGAATCGAACCAGCGACACGAGGATTTTCAGTCCTCTGCTCTACCGACTGAGCTATCTGGGCGAAATTGCGGGGGCAGGATTTGAACCTACGACCTTCGGGTTATGAGCCCGACGAGCTACCAGACTGCTCCACCCCGCGATAATTTATTTAATTCAATGTACATATAAAATGTACAATGGATGGAGGAGGATTCGAACCTCCGAAGGCGGTGCCAACAGATTTACAGTCTGCCCCCTTTGGCCACTCGGGAATCCATCCAAAAAGCCGATGATCGGACTCGAACCGATAACCTGCTGATTACAAATCAGCTGCTCTGCCAATTGAGCCACATCGGCATATCTATGGGACCAATAGGGCTCGAACCTATGACCCTCTGCTTGTAAGGCAGATGCTCTCCCAGCTGAGCTATGATCCCATAACATTAACACCTCATCAATAATCTGAGGCAGCTCTCACATTTTGAGTAAGAACTAGCGACCCGAATGGGACTCGAACCCACGACCTCCGCCGTGACAGGGCGGCGCTCTAACCAACTGAGCCATCGGGCCTTACTTAAAAGGTATATATACCTTCAAAACCACATACAAAGTTTTATCTCTCCATCCATTCTTCCTATCCTACCATTTCAAACTTACTTTCCGCGGAAACCATTCGAGAACTTCGTTCTCTCATTGTCCATTTGGTAACAAATGGACACGCATTCCTGCAAGATCCGCTCCGGATGCAAGCATCCTTCCCGTCTCTTCCACTCATGCTTTTCCGCTTCTTGCCTGTTTGCTCAGGTTATGCCCTCGACCGATTAGTAACAGTCAGCTCCATGCATTACTGCACTTCCACCTCTGCCCT
>NZ_JBQHTK010000028.1:0-37834 GCF_052065755.1 Bariatricus sp. HCP28S3_D3
GCTTCTTCATGCAATTTCTCTAAGTACTGCTCAAATTCGGTCATGTATGTGTTCCTCCCTTATCTATATGCGCTCTTCTTTTTTTATTATATTGTCATTTGCAGAAATCGGAAATATTGATTTTTGAGCGATAGTCTCTTTCATAGTTGGTGAAAAGCAGTAGTATTATTTTTACTTTCTATTCTGGAAAATGGTTCTGTAACCGGCGTACGATGAAGAGTATTTTTGTGGCCTGGGAAATTTTTCACTTTATGATATAAAAATACCCTGCTCCTGAATTGAAATTTGGAGCAGGGTATTTTAGCTTAATATGTAACTGTTCCAGGCTGATAAATAATCGATTTCTTTGTGCCGATTCCGAGTATCTTGTTCAATTCAGAATAGAATATTTCTTTTTCGCTCATTTGATCTAAAAGCTTAAAGTCATAATCCCAAAAACAAGACTCTAGGCATCTTTCCAAATCTTCAATATCGGACATCATATTTTCAGTAAGTTCACAAGGATCTTCATTTTCTCCGCATTCTTCATCAGCGATCATTTTTTCGCATTCTTGTTTCAAGATATTGAATACATATTCGCGATCTTCCTGCTGCATCTTTATAGTTGTACTTGTATTGCACGCTTTGCACTGTTCGATTCCGTATCTGATCAGTTCATATATAACATATTCCAAGACAAGTGCTGGTATATATGTTTTTTCTGATTTCAGTAAAGCAATCAAGTCTGAAAAAGCTCCTTTTCTTTTGTGCTTTGGATACGACTTTGGAAAAAAGCGGGCTAACGTCCATTCATCATCCATTAACGGTTCTGCAATTTCCAAGATTCTTTTTGAAATGAATTTTGCAATTAAATCATTTGCTTTGGTATCTCCAGTTCCTAATAAATCCGTCAATTGTAACATTTTTGATATCTCCTTTTTGGTTTTCTTATAAGTATACATCTATAAGCATTCTTTTTGGTTACACGACATGTAACTTTCATATTTTTCTTTGAAAAAAACGAAAAAAATTCCGAAATGCTATCCTGAAATAAAAAAGACAGGGAGGAATTGTTTATGATGTCATTTAAAGAAGTTTATGAAAAATTCAAATGTAACAAAACAGATGCCGCAGTAGCACGCAAAGCAAATCTGAACAAAACTACATTGTCACGTATCATTCGAGAATTGATTCCTGCGAATCGCAATTATCTCTGGAGCTTATGTTTTGCTTTAGAATTAAATTTAGATCAATCAGAAGAATTATTTGTTGCCGCGGGAATATATATGAATTCATCATATCATATGTCCGAACAAGAAAAAAATCGTGAGAAATTTTTGAAAGAATGCATCAACAAAAAACAATATAATGTGATTGAATTAAATGCTGAGTTATACGGGATGGGATATCAGTTATTGGGGAATCAGACATACACGAAACATTAGTGCATTGACACTTTTGGGGAATGTTGTTAACAATCAAATTTAGCGAAGTGTTGCAGAATGTGATTAGTGCGGTGAAAAATATTTATACCTCCATACGCTTGCGTCGGTTTACAAAGGGATACATATAAAAACAACTAAAAATGGACTGCCAACCTACTGAATTTACCGCCCTACCGAGACACAGGGCGGTTTTTTTCATGGGCAGGGAAAGGAGGTATCCCTATCTATGGGGCTTGACTGAAAACGATCAGGCCCTTTTTTCATGCCATCAAATAAGAAGGAGGTAATGCGAATGGCCGATGAAAAATCGAAAATTGTGACTGACGCAACCGGGCCGGATGCTGGCCCTGCCCCGGTACAGCCCGAGGTGGGCGGCGGCACTCCGGCACCCAAGCAAGAACAGCCCGCTCCCGAATCGGTTTCCCCGGATAAGGCCACGGCTCCCGAGCAGGCGGCAACCGCCCAGCCGGAGAATGGTGCTGACGCTCCCAAGGAGCAGAAAGCAGCCAGCGTGTCTGTCTTTAACTTCTCTGAAATCATGGCCGAAAAGAAAGCGGCGGAAAAAGCCGCCGCCAAGCAGGAGGCAAAGGCCCCGGACAAAGGGACTTCCCCTACGCCGACCAAGGAGGACGGGCCGAAACAGGAAAAGCCCAAAGAGCAGGAACAGGCACCGAAGCGCCGGGGCCGACCGCCCAAGGCCGACAAGGACAAGGCCGCCGCTCCCGCACAGAAGGAAGCTCTCGGCAAGAAGGATAGGGCAGTACAGAAACCCGCACAGCCGGGAAAAACAGAAAAAGCCGCTTCCTCCGGCAAAGCAGAGAAAGCCCCCAAGGCACCCAAGCCTGCCAAGGGTGCGCCGGAAGTAAAAAGAAAAAGAAGCTAAAGAAGAAACTGAGTGAATATCTAAAAAGAGGCAAAGCAATAGCAAGACCTCTTGTGGTTACAATCAAACGAGTAAATGAGATTGTACGAGGATGGATTAATTACTTTAGAACTGGGTTGATGAAGCAATTCATGGAAGAGTTCGGGCAATGGCTAAGACACAAAATAAGAGTGATAGTCATGAAGCAATGGAAGAAGCCGAAAACCATCTACAGAAATCTAAGTTATCTAAATTGGAAGAATCGCAATGGATTGAGTCAGGAAGATATTTTTAAAGTTGCGAACTCAAGGCTCGGGTGGTACAGAAGAAGTGGGATGAACGTAGTGAATTTCATAATCAGTAAAGATTTACTTGAAAATAGGATAAAAGATGGAGCTGGACTGCTCAATCCCTTATCCTATTACTTAGTGAAAGTTGGAATATAAGTTGTAGAGCCGTATACGAGACCCGTACGTACGGTTCAATGGGAGGGGCGAGAGATTGATTCTCCCTCTACCCTATTTTCTGTAGTTGCTCTACGCAGATTAAGTGACATCATCTGCATGGAACACAAGCTTTCTGTGATTACTCCGAAGCCATATGATGAGCGGGAGAAACGTGCCGAATTTCCAAAGAAAGTATCGCACAGAGATGAACTTTGTATGGCGATAGACGAGGCACTCAGACAGAAACCGAAGTCTTTTGACGAGCTGATACAGATTCTGATTTCTATGGGCTATGAGTATAAGAACGGAAAGAATCCGGCTGTCAGGGTAAAGAATCAGAAACGATTTATCCGTTTCCAATCTCTGGGTGATGAGTATTCAAAAGATAACCTTGAAGCAATCATCGCTGGTACGAAATCACACAAAGAGAAAACAGTCAGCAGGCAGTATCATCGTAGAAAACCGCAGATGTCTCTGCTTGTGGATATTCAGGCAAAGTTGCAAGAAGGAAAAGGTGCTGGGTATGAACGATGGGCAAAGGTCTTTAATCTGAAACAGATGGCAGCTGCAATGAATTTCATTGAAACTCACAATATCCGAAGCTATGAACAACTTGCAGAAATGACAGCGAATACCGTCACTACTAATGACGGTATGTTGGCATCTATCAAAGCAGATGAGGCTAGGCTTGCTGAGATCAAAGTGATGATGACCCATCTTCAGAATTACAACAAAGCAAAGAATGTGTTCGCGAAATATCGTGCTTCTGGATATAGCAGAAAATACTATGAAGAGCATCGAGATGTGCTGGCACTTCGCCAGGCTGCAAAGCAGGCCTTTGATGAGTATGTACAGGAGTATGGAAAGGATACTCCCCTTCCAAGATTAAAAGATCTGCATGCGGAGTATGCGGCTGTACTGGAAAGAAAAAAGAAAACCTATGCCGAGTATCGGAAACAAAAATCAGAAATGCAGGATTACCTCATGGCACAAAAAATTGTAGAGGTAATGCTGGAGAAGGATACTCGTGAGAAAGAACGCCAGCAACTGCAGCAGGAGCAGAATCGAAAACAAAGATGAAAATACGGTGTGAAGATTTGGCCGACAAGCCATTTCTCCACACCATTCTTTTTTTATGCCTGAGCAGATAGGATTAGGCAACCGAAATTCATGATCGCAGCAACAGGAAAGCGTCCGGAACGGATGCGTAGCTCGGATACGAAGTAGCCGTTCTCTCAGGGGATTGGGGAAACTTCACCAACAAGCAATTTCGCGCAGGTATTACCTGGGCACTGCTTGCCAAATAGTGTTCCCCCTGTCGTGGAAGGCACATCTGTATGAGAAAATTTTCTTGCAAGAGATAAGAAACTTCCATAGCACATCAGTTTTGGAAGCTAAAGGATAGAGCATTCCCACCCTTATCTTGCTGAAAGAACCATGAATTATGATGTGTTTACAAGAAAAAAGGAGGTAACAAATTATGTGGAGCTATGAATACGACGAAGATGACTACAATGTTCGGGATGGTGTTCGAGCAGTAGTTACCGGGGGCTGTAGCAGAGGCCTGTTCCTTCGCCTGGAAAATGGACAGGAGGCATTTGCTTCTTTCGGTGGTCTTGTTCTTGGTACAGAGGTTCTCTGTACAGTGCTGAAAAAGGCTACTGAGAGATGGAGAGTGTTGGTTGCAATTGATTCTGTTCTCGAGAGAGAACTTGCGGCTTAAGGAGGTAGAACAATGAACAAATATCTGAAACTCATGACAAATAAAACCAAAGTGAAGTGTGCAGGCATCATTGCACTGGCAATGGTCAGCTCAGTCTTGGCATCTATTTGGCCGGTAAAACTGGGTGAATTGTATACGGACATTTCGGGTGGCAAGATTAGTGGGGGCTCCCAGGGAATCGTTGCGATTGCGACGTTCGGTTTGATCTACTTTTCTGCAGAATGTATCACAATTCTCAGACGAGTGCTTTTGGATTGTATTATCGCAACTCATGAAGCTGAGATCAGAGAGACCAGCGTGGAAAAGCTCCTAAAAATGCCGGTTTCTTATTATGCGGGATGTCTGAGTGGAGAAAAGACAGCTCAGCTGAATCAGGGCGTTGCAGGACTTAGTCAGCTTATTAAAATCCTTTGCAATGATATCGTTGCAACGGTATTAACTGCTGCGTGCACGCTTATTCAGGTAGTTCTTAAGGCACCACTTGCTATGGCAGGCATCATGCTTTTGTACCTTGCAACTACCTTGCTCGTTTCTGTATTCCAGATTCGTTCTCAGAATGGAATTCGAGAGAATATCATTAAACAGAAGAATTCTCTGGATGGCCAGATTTGTCAGTCTATCTCAAATCTTGAGTTGATCAGAAGTATGGATGCTGAAGAATACGAACGCATCCGCCTTGAGCCAGCAATTCAGAAGGTAAGTGCAACAGAGAAGAAACACCACCGTTATATGGGATCCTTTGACTGCGTCAAGCAGTTTTGTAAGATTGCGTTCCAAGTCATCATTCTGTTTGCATCCATTATTATGGTGGCAAATGGCAGGATGTCTGCAGGGGCTGTGATTTCTGTGTGTATGCTGTTCCAGCAGCTGATCAAGCCTATTGATGAGGTATATCGATTCATGGATGAGACAGCATCCTCTGTAGTTAAGGCAAAGGTACTGACTGAAGTCATGGACTCTGGAGAAGATAGCATTTTCTCTGTACAGGCTGAGACACATTCTTCTTCTGAGGATGATATCGTGCTGAGAGATGTAGCTATTAAGAATCCGGAAAAGAACAAGACTCTGGCATATTATGACAGGTTGCGTATCCCTGGTAATAAGGTAGTAGCACTTAGTGGTGAATCTGGTTGTGGCAAGACCACTATGATCCGAAGCCTGACCAGATACTATCCTTACACATCGGGTGCCATCTCCGTGTTTGGTAACGACCTTGACATGTATAGTCAGCATGAACTGACAGACAAGCTGTGCTATCTGCCTCAGAAAGCGTTCTTCTTTGCCGGTACCATTCGCGAGAATCTTGTTTATGGTATTGAGCGAACTGTAACTGATGAAGAGATGAGAAGCGCACTCAGAAAGGCCTGTCTCCTGGATGCACTCATTGAGAAAGTGAGCAAGCATTCCACCACAACGGTAGATGATATTCTCTCCTACGAAATCGGAGAAGGTGGCACCGGTCTTTCTGGTGGTGAATGCCAGAGACTTTCTCTTGCAAGAGCATTCCTTCGTAAGCCTAAGCTTTATATCTTTGATGAAAGTACAGCAAACCTTGATGCTGTGACAGCAGACAAGGTCCTGACAAACATCGAAGAGTATGCAAAGGCAATCAAAGCAGGCGTGGTCTATATCTCTCACGACAAGAATGTGGTTGATCGCTGTGACACCGTTATCTATGTTGATAACAAGGTTGGTACATATGAAGAACAGCTTGCAGCATAAAAGATGGCTTTTCCCCCCCAATGGGGAGGAAGCCGAGTCTGATAAAACAATAGTATAAACAAGAAGGAGGGCAAAACAATGGAAATTGCAACCATCAAAACTACAACTCATGCAAAGGAGGAAAGAAGCATGACTGAACATAAAGTAGAGCATTTCGCTCATGCACATAGACATCCGGTACCGCCTCACGAGAGAAAGGGCATGATCTCTATCCAGTTTGATGAGAGAGATTGGGGAGTGTTTATGGATGCATTCGGTAACGAAGACGAAGCAAACGCAGCCATTGGAATCATCCACGGAGCACCGCCTGAGATTCAGATTCTGGTTGCGCAGTTACTTACACAGATTGAGAAGGAGGTAGCATAATATGAATACAAATATTACGAGATGGACCAATCCTATTCTTGGTGAAGGTGCAGACGCTGTCTACACTGAGATGTACGGCGATGATGGTAAGAATTTTATCCATGTACTGGAGAGCTCTCCTTACGAGATTGCCGTTGTTTCCAGACTGATCGCATACTTAGAGAAGGTGAGAGGAGGTAAACAGTAATATGGATATGCTGAAAACAGTCAGAGAAATCGGTTTCTTTGAAACCGGATGTAATCTGGTAGAGGTAATCGCTAGTGAAGATGTTCAGGCAAAGGCAGGTGTGGTAATGCCTTTGCCTGAGCAGGCACTTGTAGATTCGATTTCAGATATTGCCGATTGGCTGGCTGCCTTCGGCAAAGAGAAATACATGTTCCTTTCCCCGGAAATTTCTATTGTAGATAAGCTTGCTGAGAGAAGTTCAAATCATGAAGCGATTCTGCTTATTCCATGTGACATGGATCCGGAGGTTAAAGAACGATTGAAGGCAAACATCCCGAAGTCAATGAAGGTTTCCCTGTTGGAAGAACCGTATTTTCCAGAAGGCTTCTATCCGGGAAATGGGATCCTCGTCATTTGCGGATATTTAGCTGGCGGCAGAATGATGGTGCTTCCGGAAACCTACAGAATGATTGATCATTACAGTGGCTTCTGGGGGAAGAAAGTGTTCGTTCCGTATGTTGAACTTGAGGACGCAGTTCGCTACGACGGATGGATGGAAATCGGAAAAGACAAAATCAGTATGATGTGGAGGAATGAATGATGGCGAATACAATGGCTATTGAAAATAAAACCGTTCTGGCAACTGGTGATTCAGTGGTTGGAAGACGCAAGAACACGGTTGCATCAAAGCTGAAGAGCAGCGGATCACTGGTTCTGATTGCGGCAATGTTTATCATTGGTGCAGTTCTGGCTTTATCCTGTGGCATTCCAATTAAGTCTGTGATGGGAAATTATTCTTACGACGTTCTTGTGATTCTCATCATCATGGAATTGTTTACAAATCTCATCGCAGAAACAGGAATCATGCAGCTCCTGGCTATTAAGATTGCAGAACTTTCGAAAGGACGAAAAAGACTTTGCTTGATGATGTTCGGTGGAATGATGTTCCTTATTTCATCCTGCTTGAACAATATTACTGCGGTTATGATGATCCTTCCGATTGTATTTGTTCTTCTTAAAACTTTGGAAGTTGATAAGAAGTATGTATGCGTATTCTTCGCAGCTATTCTAGCTCTTTCAAATACAGGAGGAGCGGCATCTCCTGTAGGCGATTTCCCGGCAATCGTGATTATGACCAGTGGTATTACAACATTCTTGAGCTATCTGACTCATGCGTTTCCGTTATTTGCACTGACATCCCTGGTGCTGATTGCAGTATGGGGGATGCGAGTAAAGAAGGAAAATGATGATGGAGGTATCAGAAAGCTTGCAGTTACGAATCTGAAAAGCCAGTATAAGAATATCGAAATCCGTTTTGATGTTCTGAAGTGGCTGGGGGTAGTATTCGTAGGTATGTTCCTTGCATGGAGCTTTGTTCCACAGAATGTAATGCCACCTGAAGTAATCGCTATCCTTGGATATGGTGCTGCTATGCTGATCTGCTCTCTGAAGGGGCTGAAGGTTGAACAGAAGATGGATCTCAAGTCAGTTCTGACGATTGCCTCATTCCTCTTCTTTGCCGAAGTAGTAAGTGAGACTGGAATCCTGAGTATGGTCGCTGGTTATCTTCAGGCGAACATTGCAAATCCGAAAATCCTTGTAATGGCTATTATGCTCATCACGTCAGTTGTGGCCGGAATTTTCAGTGCTGGTCCTGCGGCAGCAGCAATGATGCCGATTATCATTCAGCTTTGCAATGGTCCGCTTAGTGCACAGTCAGACTGGATCGCCGTAGCATATGCAGCAGCAATTTGCGCAGGTAGTTCTCTGTTTATGTGGTCTGCAACTGCAGGATTTATCCTTTCCGGAAAGGTAAACGGTGCAGGTATTACAGACGCAGATGGAAGCAATACTTCCTGGGGTGTTGCACAGTATATGAAATATGGCTTTGTTAATTATGCAATTCAGATTTCGATTGCTCTTCTCGTAATGGCAATCATCTTGTAAAGGGGGTACATATGTTAGATGCAGTATTAGTAATTCTCAGCTTGTGGTGGGTCTTTAATACGAAGTACTTTGAAGCATGGGCTGGAATCAAAATTGGTGGTGACCAGTTTTCACTTTCGCTTACAGCATTGATCGTGTTAGTGTATCTGGCGATTGGAGCATTTGGTTCCATTAGATGGTACTATTGCCACAGGAGAATCTGATACTGCAATGCAGCACAATACAATTTCATAAGGAGGAGATCTGATAAAAGGAGGTGGTTCTTGATAGGAACTGCCTCCCTTTTAGTATATCCATGTGTACACAACTGATATGACAGAGAAGAGTGAGTTTGGTAGAAGCACCACCTCTTAATAAATTGAATATCTCAATCCAAAATTGACAATCTGACATGCGGGTGCTATAATTTATTCTAGAAAATTGTAGCTATTGGTCGTAAATCGCAGATTGATCCTCGTGAAATATGTTTCCAGTTCAATAAACGAATTCTGGGATACTTCTGCGTAGATCAGCTTGAAGTGTGGATGACAACAAAGCTGGATGGCAAGAATACCTACTTTCTGCCATTCAACCAAGGTTCTAATGGAGCCGGTAATGATGGTGGAAAAGGAAATCCAGCTAATCCGGGTGGCTATCCTACTGCTTATCTCTGGGAGTATGTATTCCAGAAAGATAGCATGATGGATATTGTACAGAAGTTTATCCATCTGCAGGTAAAAGAAGATAAGAAACTGATGTCTGACGGGACAGAGCGCGTTACAAAGAAAAAGACTCTGATTTTCCCTCGTTATCATCAGATGGATGTTGTTCGCAAACTGATTGCTGATGTTCGTGAGAATGGTTCTGGTCAGAACTACTTGATTCAGCATAGTGCTGGCTCCGGTAAATCAAACTCTATTGCATGGACTGCTTATCGTCTGGCTTCCCTGCATGACGATGATAACAAGGCTGTATTCAGTAGCGTAGTTGTTGTTACCGACCGTACTGTTCTGGATGCTCAGCTGCAGGAGACTATTTCCGGCTTCGATCATACTATTGGCGCAGTCGAGGCAATCGGAGAAGATAAGAATTCTAGAGACCTTCGTGATGCTCTGAATAGTGGTGTCCGTATTATCGTCACCACGCTGCAGAAGTTCCCTGTAATTTATCAGGAAGTGGATGCGGCTGCAGGACGAAACTATGCAATTATTGTCGATGAGGCACATTCTTCTCAGACGGGTAGTTCTGCTATGAAGCTGAAATCTGCTCTTGCTGATACTGAGGAAGCTCTGCGTGAATATGCAGAGATTGAGGGCAAGAGCGAGGATGAAATCGACCAGAATGACA
Source organism: Bariatricus sp. HCP28S3_D3 (assembly GCF_052065755.1). NCBI lineage: Bacteria > Bacillati > Bacillota > Clostridia > Lachnospirales > Lachnospiraceae > Bariatricus > Bariatricus sp. HCP28S3_D3. Next base: position 9,983 of record NZ_JBQHTK010000028.1, read on the forward strand.
AGGTAGTTCAGGAAATGCTGACGCATGGAAAGCATAAGAACCTGTCCTTCTTTGCATTCACAGCAACACCGAAGGCAGCTACGCTTGAAATGTTCGGCTCTGAATGGGATGATGGCTCCTTCCATCCGTTCCACATTTACAGTATGAGACAGGCTATTGAAGAGGGATTTATTCTGAATGTTCTCCAGAATTATATGACCTACAACACCTGTTTCAAGATCGCAAAGAATACAGAAGATAATCCGGAATTGCCGGAGAGTCGTGCAACAAAAATTATCAAGAAATATGAAAAACTTCATCCATATAATATCAGCCAGAAGGCACAGATTATTGTTGAAACCTTCCGTGATACTACCCGTCATAAGATCGGTGGACGTGGAAAGATGATGGTTGTCACAGACTCCAGATTGGCTGCTGTGCGCTATTTCCATGAGGTGAAGCGATATATCCAGGAACAGCAATATGCCGATATGGATGTGCTGGTGGCTTTCTCCGGCGCTGTTCAGGATGGTGAGGATGAAGTGACAGAATCCGGACTGAATGTCCGTAGAGATGGTAGCCACATTTCCGATAGCCAGACCAAGGCGGAATTCCATGATAACTTCAATGTTCTGATTGTGGCAGAGAAATATCAAACTGGCTTTGATGAGCCGTTGCTTCATACCATGATCGTGGATAAGAAGCTGAAAAATGTTAAAGCAGTGCAGACACTTTCTCGTCTGAACCGTACCTGTCCTGGTAAGACAGATACATTTGTCTTGGACTTTGCTAATAAAAAAGAAGATATTCTGGATGCATTCCAGCCTTTCTATCAGGAAACCAGTCTGGAACAGGAAGTAAATACTGACCTGATTTATCAGACTGAGCGTGAGCTGCTGGATTATGCGATTTACAACCAGAATGATGTTGTAGCATTCATTGAGGTTTGGAACAAGCCTGGTAAGCAGGATGAAAGAGCAATGGGGCGAATGACCAGTGTTCTCAAGCCTGTGGCAGATCGCTATAACCTGAAGAATCCGGAAGAGCGTTACCAGTTCAGAAGATTAGTGCGTAGTTTGATTCGCTGGTACAGCTATATCACGCAGGTTGCCAGAATGTTCGATAAGGACATGCATAAGGAATATCTGTTCCTGAGCTACCTGATTGGATTGTTGCCTGGTGAAACAGAAGATCCGGTTGACCTTGATGGAAAGCTGAAGCTGGAGTATTACAAGCTACAAAAAACATTCGAGGGTCAGATCCGCCTTGAAAATGTTGATGGACAGTATGTGCCGGCGACAAGCAAGAGCGCCCAGGGCAATCGTCAGAAGAGTACGCTTGACGAGATTTTGGAAAAGATTAACGAGAAATACAAGGGTGAATTCAATGATTCCGACCGTGTAATGCTTGGTGCGCTTCATGATAAGTTGATCGCAGATAAAAAGCTGGAAAGTTCAGCAAGAACCAGTGATCCAAGAATTTTTGTGGAAAGCATCTTCCCTGCTGCGTTCGGAACAGCTGCGATGGAGAGCTTCATGGAATCTCAAGAGAGTTATTCCGCCCTTTTTGAAGATCAGTCCAAATACAATGCAGTTATGAGCGCACTTGCAGGTGTTATTTATCGAGAAATGCGGCAATGATCAATTATTACTAAAGGAGTATTTATGATTAAGTATATATTAATTGACGTGGATGGGACACTAGTTGATACAAGAAACATTTTTTATTCATCGCTTAATGATACATTAAGAAAATATCTTATTCCCGAAACAGATGACCAGACGTTATTTGGGATGAGTGTCGATCAAGCTCTTTCAAAATTGAAGTTAGAGAATCGCATGGAAATAAAAAACGACTGGGAAGCTAGTTTTAGCAGATATAGTCTAGCCGCTGGTTTCTTTGATAATATTGTCGAGATGGCAAAAAAAGCCTGTGGTTTGGGGATGGAAATTATTATTATCACATCGAGGGGGCACGTTACAGCAGATCCAATTTGCACGCAATCAGAACTTGGTCCATATATTGCTGGCTGTATTGCAGCTGAAGATACAGTGAATCATAAGCCGGATCCAGATCCCCTATTAAAGGCAATGGAACAGTTCTCTATCGATCCGAAAAGTGCAATATATATAGGAGATACATTTCAAGATTATCAAGCGGCCTCTGCGTCTGGGGTAAGATTCGCGTTGGCTGGATGGAATCGATTAGCAAAGAAGTTAGAATGTGTATTGAGCTTGAATGATCCTATGGACATATTTGAAATATTATGATGAGGGTAGCATATGAATATTTATGAATGGCCTGCTTTGTATGAACCAGCATTGGGTGAGAATGCAAAAAAATATATTTTTATCAGTTATTCGCACGAAGACTCAGATATCGTTTATCAAGATTTGAAAGTTTTATCAGAGAATGGTGCAAGAATATGGTATGACAAAGCCATGCATGTTGGGCAAAACTGGGTTGAGAGAGCCAAAAACAGAATCCTGGATAGAAACTGTGCTGCTGTTTTGTTTTATGTAAGTACAAAGTCATTAAAAAGTGACGCATTCCTTCAAGAACTTGAATATGCACTTCAAAGGGAAGCTTCAGATTCGTCCTTTTCTTTTATGAGTATCAATATTGGAGGGCAATCTGCTTTTGAAACTTTAAAGAGAGTGGATATTGAAGAGGATGCATTCTTGAAGATTCTTACTGCATTTAATCAGAGAAAACTATTTATTCCACGTAGTGAGAATCCGCTAGAACAGTCACATGTAATAAAACTAATAGATTTGTTTGAAGAAGAGGAAGCAATAGATCTAAGCAAATGTCAGATAAATACAACGCAATTATTTGAATATGCTAACTATGAACAAGGAATTCAAGTAATAAAGTATTTAGGTGCAGATTCTATAGTGACAGTTCCAACATTAGTAAACGGACGTAAGGTTCTGGCTATAGGCATTAATGCCTTTCGTGACAACTGTCGTATAAAGAAAATTAACATACCAGAAGGAGTGAAAATAATCGATGATTTTGCTTTTTCTGGCTGCCATTTGTTGGAAACCGTATCTCTACCAAATAGTTTGACTCGCCTTGGATATGAAGCATTTAGAGAGTGCTATGGATTACAAGAGATAGTTATCCCTTATAACGTAACAAAAATCGGAGATTATTGTTTTTATAAATGTCATAATTTGTCAAGGATAAATATTTTATCCTCTGTTCCTTTATATATAGAATTTGCAGCATTTTCTGAGTGTCATGCATTGGAAAATTTTGTTTTACCGGAGTTGACAACGTTTATCGGTCCATATGCGTTTAATAATTGTATCAATTTAGGTAGCATTGTAATTCCAAAAAATGTACAGGAAATAGGATTATCTGCATTTTACAGCTGTGCTTCCTTATCGTCTGTACAAATGCAGTCATCAAAGGTTCTCGACAATAACAAATGGTTTGCTCGTTGCAGAAATTTATCAAGTATTGTAATAGGTGCAGGAAGTCAATCCCAGTATTTATTTAACTCGTCTTGGGATGAGTGTCGAAAATTGTTGGTTTTTAAGCTTTCAACACCGATAAATGTTGTATATGATACTGGAGTTTTATCGTGGGATAGTGTTGAAGGCGCTGATTATTACGAGATATTAATTGAAGGAAAACGATATGAAAGTAAACGCCCATTTTTCGTTATTCAAGAGGATAACTTAAATAATAATGACTCATGTTATATAATTGCACATTCTAACAATGCTAATATTTTGTCTTCTGAGTTGTCCACAGAATACAAAATATGTTCAAATAGCAAAGTATTTGTTATAGAAACGGTGGAAAAAGAGCACATCCTTAAATCGTATAACGGAAATAATTCATTAGTTGAAATTCCTAGTGAGGTAACAGTAATTGGAGAAAAAGTGTTTTACAACCATGAGGAAATTAGAGAAGTACGACTTCCAAATGGAATAATTAGGATTGAAGACAAAGCTTTTTATCATTGTTTGAATTTGCAAAAGATAGAAATGCCGGATTCTCTAATGGAAATTGGTGAAGAAGCATTTTGGGGAGCACATATTAAAGAGCTGGTTTTACCTATGGAAATGAAAAAAATAGGAGCATTGTGTTTTGCTTGTTGTAACTATTTGACATATTTAAGAATCCTTTCGCCAAAGTTGGTTGCAGGAGATAAAGCATTTTATAGATGCATTAATCTTAAAAAAGTAATTCTTCCAGATGGAATAACAGAGATTTTTAATGGAATGTTTAGAGGCTGTACTGAGTTAGATGAAATAATTCTTCCTGAGAGTGTTGAGACAATTAGGGCTGGTTCTATATCTTATATAATGCGATTACAGCGCTTGATTATTCCAAGGTCAGTAGTGTTAATCGAAGAAGAAGCGTTTTCAAATTCATTTGCTTTAGTAGATGTATTTGTAGACGATCAGAACTCTGTATTTGCGGATAAAAAAGGCGTTTTGTTTCGACGAGAAGGAAATGCTATCATGCATTATCCTGCAGATAAAAAGGATAGAGAGTACCATATAGATTCCTCAGTAACGAAAGTATTGAATTGTGCCTTTATGGATGCGGAACATTTGGAAAAAGTAGTAATTGAAGCAAACTTGTCTGAAATAGGGAGAAGTGCATTTGAAAGATGTCCTAACTTATCGGAAGTAATAATAAATGGGGACGTTGAATTGATAGAGAAAAATGCGTTTAAAGATTGTATAAATTTAAGCAGTTTAGCTCTTTTAGGTGCTGTAGTACCGGAAATTAGAGATGATATTTTTGCTAATGTTTCTGCAAATTTTAAAATACTAGTTCCCGAAAGATATCTTAAGAATTACTTGAGAATAATTGAGTGGCAGAAGTACAAGTATTTACTAAAACCATTACGAGAAGCATAGCCTTGCCCGAAGGAGAGAAAATGTCTATAGATTATTACGAAGAAATCTGTGGTCTAATGAAAAGATTAGCGGATGTGCTTGACGAGGAATACTCCATAGTTATCGAATTACTTAAGCAAATAGATCATCTTTCTAATGTTGAGAACATAGGTACTTATTATGTCGAAAATATACGAAGAACTTATTACGAAAAGCTTGAGCAAATAAGACAATTGAAAGAAAAAAATCATGATTTCATCAGAATTTTGGAAGGTGAAATTATGATATTACGATGTATATGTGATGATTTGAATTCTGTTTCCTGTATGGCAGAAACTGAGACTGCAGAGCAACTAATTCGAGAAAGAGAGAGTTTTATTTCTGCGTTGGATTCATTGGAATCAATAGACGATGATGATGCCACCGCTGTAGATGCTAAAGCTACGATATCCGGAATTGCAACTTCAATTTCCGAAGCATCTACAGAAGTTCCATTAACAGATCAGGAAAAGAGTGCTCTACGTAGAAAGCAACTTGCAGATGCTCTTAGGAAAGGGGAACCTGTTACTATTTCTCCAGATGGTCAAATATCAGATATCTCTACTGCTGATGCAATAGCAGCCTTGCGGGCTCAATTGGCTGGTGGCGGAGAGACTATGGTTAATGCCGACGGGACAATTATTAATCCATCTACACAAAGTGGTTCGGGTGATGGCTTCAAGCCGGTAGACATGGCTTGTGTTGCAGGAGAGGATACATCCGAGTGGGATGACGACTGGGATGACGGGAATAGTATCCTAGTGCCTGACGGGATGCTGGCTGGTGGACATGGCATGTGTAGGATTTGCGGGAAGGTATTTAACCAAGTTACTAATTACTGTCCTGAATGCGGAACGAAAGTCATTATTGAAAAGCCTGCAGTAACACTGGATAAGGTTCAGTTTTCTGCAGTTGCACCGAAGACGTTTGTTAAGGGAGATTACTCTGTAATAGAAATATTGATGTATGAGGAAGCTTTTCGTCATGTGGTTCAAGAGGCTATTGATAATGCAGATGATCCAGTGAAAGAAACAAAATCCGGGTTTCTGACTGCAGAAAGAGAAGCGAAAATAACAGTTATGATTTCCTCACCTGATTTTGAAATTGAGGATAATACAGAGAGTCAGATTTGGAAAGGTGGTTATTTGAGTTTTTGTTTTGCTGTCGAAGTACCAGAACAATACAAGAAGAGACAGATATTGTTCGTGGCTTCCGTTTATATCAATGACATAATTGCAACAAGACTAAAGTTCGTGGCGAAGTGCAAGTCTCTGATTGAGCAGAAAATTGAAGTGACGAGAGAGGATGTTTTATCAGCATTTGTATCCTATGCCAGTCAGGATCGCAATCGTGTAGCTATGATTATTCAAGGAATGAAAAAGGCTCGTCCAGATATGGATATTTTCTTTGATGTTGATAGTTTACGTAGTGGCGATGATTGGGAGAAGGCATTATGGCGTGAAATCGACAAAAGAGATGTCCTGTTTCTTTGTTGGTCAAAGTATGCCAGAGATTCAAAATGGGTAGATGCTGAATGGAGATACGCCTTTAAAAATAAAGGTCCAGACAGTATCGAGCCGGTTCCGATTGATCCACCTGGAAGTTGTCCGCCACCAGATGAACTCAGTCGTAAACATTTTAATGATAAATTACTATACATTATTAATTCATATTCCTCAACAACCAATGATGCGCTAACTGTGGAAAACATGGATGAATGGTGGTAAAAAACATGTTTTGATTGGATATCAATTTTTGAAAGCAGGTGAAGATATGCTACATGGTGGATGTTGGATATTTCTTTCCCACGCCAGCAAAGACATTGAATTAGTAAGACGTGTTAGAAATGAATTTGAGAAGTATGGTCAGAATCCAATTGCATTTCACCTGAGATGTCTTGATGAAGAATATCCGCGAAAAGAAGAAGAGTTGTGGAATCTGATTTATAGAGAAATAGATGCGAGAGAATGGTTTATATATTGTAAAAGTCCTGAGGCAGAGAATAGCAATAATGTTTTACGAGAACGGCAATATATAGAACAGTCGGGAAAGAACAAAATTTGGATGTTAGATATGACTGAAGAATGGGATGCGATTGCAACAAAGATTCACAAAATATGTGCTGATCTAGAGGTGTTTATCTCATATGTTCATCATGATCGTAAAATGGCAGAAGTGCTACGAACCCTGTTGATCGAAAAGGATTATTCTGTCTGGACAGCTGAAGATAATCTGAATATTGGAGATCGTTGGGAAGCGCAAATAAGTAAGGCAATAAGCCGATGTGCTGAACAGGGATTTTATGTATTGCTTATATCGGAGAATAGTCTTAAGAGTCAATTCGTTGAAAAGGAATTAGAATATGCGACTAGTCAGGGGGCATGGATAATACCAGTTGTGATAGACGACACGGTACTACCACTATGGCTTGAGAATTGGTTGGGACAGTATTTTAGAATATCAGAGCAAACATTAAAAACTGATTTTGAAAAGGTTATTGCTATGATTGACTCAGTGATGATGAAAAAGATTCGCAATATCTCACAAGGATGATTCCCCCCCCTTCATTCTTTGAAATCGCAGTTGATACCATAAAACTGACTTATTATTCGAGAATGGCTTTAGTGAGATATTATGGCTTCAAGGAGGTATATGTATGAGTGTTTTTGATCGAGACATGGCAATTGAACAGCTCCGTGCTGGACTTGGTGTGTTAGCAATCCCAGAAGGGATTACTGAATTATCCGGAGACTTTGCACTTGTCTTCGACTGGATGCCCGAGAAGATGTGCCAATGTTCATTTAGAGAGATAAGAATTCCAAGTACTGTTCAAACAATAAATGGAATTACATTGACAGAGTACGGACCGGATCAAGCACCGGTAAAAAGATTCAAAAAAATATCAGTTGCGAAAGATAATCCATATTATACGGACGTTGATGGAGTACTGTTTACAAAGGATCTGAAACGCCTTATTTGTTATCCATGTGGAAAATCTGGAAAAACATATGTTGTTCCAGATACAGTAGAAATTATTGACGAATACGCATTTGCAGATAACACAAATTTGAGAAAAGTTGTATTGCCGGATTCTTTGAAACGTATTGAATTTCACGCTTTTTTTCAATGTGAAAAACTCGCGATAATTAATCTTCCTGAGAGCCTGGAATATATAGGAGAAGGTTGTTTTGAACTCTCATTTGAAATAAATCGTCTAATCATTCCAATGAGTATGAAGCGTATCCTTACTTCCCTCTTTTCGGATGGTGGCATTGTTTCTATTCCTAATAATTCTATAGAGCTGGAATATGATTATGTGCCAACTGAATATCTCAATATGCCTTTTAATGGGCCTGCTATAATCAGTAATGATAACGAGGAACTGGTTGATTTCGCAGAATCCTATGATTACAACCATTTTGAAAACTGTTTCGAAGATAGAAAAGGAATCATATGGGCTAATCATGGAAGAACGCTGATAAGCTTTCCTGCGGATTGGGATGATGAAGAATACGAGTTGCCAGATGTGGTAGAAGCGGTATATCTAGATGCATTTAGGGGATCTGTTGTTAAACGATTTTACTCGAATCACAAGGTATCTATCATAGGAAAAACAACAGACACATATCGAAACTATGAGCCGAAACAGGGTAAGCAGTTTCATATATCAGCTAATACAATTTTCTGTGATGATAAGGCAGATACGCCAACTGAAAAAAAGGCGTTGAGTATTAAGGTGAAGAGTGAGGAGTCGCAGAAAACATCAGCTAGTAGAAGTAATATAAATAAAAACAATTATGTCTTTATTAGTTATAGCTCAAAAAATCAGCAGATGGCAGATTCAGTTCGTCTGCTGCTTAAGGAAAATAATATCTCCTGTTGGATGGCACCTTATGATATTCCAGCAGGTAGTAGATACGCATATGTTATCAATGATGCTTTAGAGAAGTGTTCTTGTTTGTTGTTATTACTTACAAATGCATCACAGATGTCTCAGTTTGTTGAAAGAGAAATAGAACGAGCAATTACTTATAAAAAACCAATCCTACCAATGCAGTTGGAAGACCTGGAATTGAATTCCGGATTCAAATTTTACATTGGTAATAGTCAAATTATTGCCGTACCGGAGATTAGAGGAGACTCGCCTGAATTTTGTCGAATTTTGTCAGGACTTAGTAAGTTTGTTGATGAGAAACCGGATTGTCTCGAGGTATCTGAAGATGCTCATAACGACAAGGGCAATGATTTTAAAACTCAAATGGCAAGCATTCTCGATGATGATCCTTATTATTTTTGTAAGGTATCGTATTCTTCGTCATATGGAGGTTCTATCTTTTTTTATTCAGAAAAAAGTACTGCAGAAAATAACGTGCGCATCAACGTTACAGAAGAGTTCTGGAATCAATTTGTTTTATTGTGTAAACAGATAATGTGTGTATTGTTCCCTGAAGTGTCAGAACAAGAAGTATTGATAAAGAGAAAAAAACCTCTAGGAATATACGAATGTGCTCCAGATGATGGCCATTCTTATTATGATGAAAAGTATAGAATTAATTTTGATGTAAAATATATACATGGTAAAGACCCGGAAAAATATGATTCGGCAAGAATAGAATGTGATGACGGTTTTGAAATATCGCTATTTAAAAATGGTGAATATGTATTTCGTGGATCTTCAGATGAGACTACGCTTACTTATTATGGGATCGATGAAAAAGCACTATATAAAACGGCGGTCGCGATGATCAAATTTGTCTCAAGGGATCCGTATTGCATGATTTCGGAAGCGTTTCGAAGGAATGTGTTTAGCGATGGAAGTGGTGGCTATATTGTAGATTATTTAATTGATGGACCTACTGTAACCAACTTCTAAGTGTATTTTTGTTTAAAGGAGCGAAATAAAATGCCATTAAATAACTTTGAATATACTCTGAATATGGAGACCATATTTCAGGGAAAACTTTCAGAATTAAAAAGTTACTATTGCAGAGAAGACTTTGAGTTGGCTCTTGCAGATTACGATCATGCGCCAAAGGATGCGAAGAGTTTTAGATTGAGAGATGTTTCTCGTCTGTGTAATGCCAGAGGCATTGATGCAAAAACTCTTATAGCAGACCGCTCTATCTTGAAAAGTATTCCCACAAGATCAGAGATGCAGGACGAACTACTTCAGTCATTTCATGATATGTATGTTCAGTCCCCTGCCACCAGTGATTTTATGGAGAGAATTGTTCGTAGATTGGCTCCTGAATACTCTTCAGATACCGTAAGGGTGGCCATCTTGAAAAAGTTTGTTGTCGGCGCTGGCGATAATTTCAAGAGATTCCACACCAACCAGATTTGGGAATGGGCAAAGAAACAACTGAGCAAGGCAGAAATTGCTACATATGGCACATTATCAGAAGAAGAGAAGCGGAGTCTACTTCTTTCGAAGATTGATGATTCGATATTTGAACATGAGTCCGTTGAGATGACAAATATTGATGTATTAAAGTTGATCATTGATCGGATTACTAAGTATCAGAATGATGACACTTTAGCGTTCGAAGAGATTGAAGTATCTGAGAGGACCAGAGGTCTCTTGGCAGGAATGCTATCTGTAGATGAAAATGATATCAATGAAGATGTGATTAATTATCTTCAGATGCTTTGCGATAGAATGGATGCTTCAGAAGAAGCCTTTTCAGACTTGGTTTCAAGTCTTGAAAATGACTTTAGGAACCAGTTAAAAACGATTAAGCGTGTTTCAAAAACGGGTAAAGAGGGTACAGCAGCAGAGTTATACAAACAGGCTAAGAAGGATGCTGTGAAGGCAAAAAAGGCAGCAGCCAAGAAGAATGATATAGATTTCGAATTGATCGAGATGTGTAATGATCTGGCAGCAGGTAATTTCAGAGTAAATGGCAAAACAAAGGTATACCTTTACTACTTTGCTTTTATGTTTGACATGACAGTGCCATTAGATGGTAGGCACTGTGCTCCTGAAAGAAATATCGTAAAAAATCTTTTCCAGGATTTTTACAATGACAATTTCTTGAGATTGTTATCTTCTGATTATACTGATCCTAAAAATGCTACTGCATTTGAGAAAGAACCTACCGGAGAAGGCATCAATTATAAGAGCTTTGTTGAAATGATCTATATCTATTTCCTTTGCAGAGATGATTTGAACATGACGCAGGGAGAAAAAATTGATAAGGCTGAATCAATCATAGATGAATGTGTTAAACGTGCAAAAAAGGAAGGTAAGCTTTCAACGATAAATACTGGTATCCATACGGATGTTTACAGAGATTTGCATGTAAATGTGTTGCTTAATAAAGAAATCGACGAGATTTCTGACTACATATTGGCACATTATCAGGTGTTCTCTCCAGATAATTCCGGTATAGCCAGAATCATGATTGCTTCTGAGGAAAATACAGCATCTGATTTGATTGAAGAAATTATGGATGATCTAGATGGAGCATATCCTGATATTGAACTGTTTGACGTTCGTAAGAAGACAGATCTGACAAAAGAAATCAAGGATGACATTGCTTTCAAATTGGATGTGATTTTTGATTGGAAAGTTAAATCATTATTGGAAGAAAAGTACGCCGGTGACGATGCATTCTTGCAAGTAGTAAAGGCTATTGATGATAGAACGCATATTAGTAATGGTCGCTTTAACAAAAATGAAAGATCCAGAATGTTAATGTTGCTCCACGTTTTGACAGTGTATTCATCAGAGCGTGATCCTTTATCTATGTTCAAACTGCAGAGTCGTCTGGAAGAGAAAGGTGTTATTTCAGTAGGCAATCAGATTACAAATGCGATTAGCGGCCTGATTGAGCTTGGATTTGATATTTTCAGAAAAAGAGATGGCTACTATTTAGGCGAGCATGATTATGATGATGACATTTTGAATGGTATCCTTAAGAAAGTTTCAGGACGTTATTATTCAGTTGATAACGCATCTGAGTTACTCATGACCGAGGCACTGATCTGTAGATTGAGATTTGACAAGCGAGTAACCAGAAGTGAATTGATTGCAATCCATTTCAATTACTATATTGCGTTAATGAATGAAACGGAAGGACTTGATACTTTCCCCGATGTGTTCGAAGACTATGCGGCTACAATTAATCCATATTTGGAAGAGGCACGATATCAGCCGCTAAGCGAAAAGAATATTTTCGATATGTATATTGTTACAGCATTATATTTTTATCTGGTAGAAAACAACGGATACATGTAAAGAACTTTTCCCCCCTGCTCACAGTCAAAAACAACTTGTTATGATTACTACATCAAAGACAAAGGAGTGATGTGTGTAAGATGGTTATTAACAAATTCAGCAAGACAGGAACTTATCACAAGGAACTTAGAAGAGAAAATCAAGATTATCTATACAGCGTTGATGGGAAGGATTTTCTTGCGATTATGTTGGCTGATGGTGCTACGGCATGTGAAAAGGGATTAGAAGGAGCTCGACTATCATGTGAATCTATGGCAAAGGTTATTAGGCAGGAAGGCAGTGTATTTTTTAACTATCCCAAAGAAAAGATTGCATATCTTCTGACGGAGCAGATTTTATATTGCCTTGAATGTAATAAAACGGATGGTTGTGACATTAGAGAGTATGGAAGTACTTTTGCTATGGTGTTTATGGAGAAAAAAACTGGAAGAACCGTTTTGGTGAATTTGGGAGATGGCGCTATTATCTCAGTAACTGAAAATGGTTTTTCCTATCTCCTGAAACCAAAGCGATATAGAGGTAATCCGTGCTTGACAACAACCAAAGGTGCTGGAAAGGCTATTGATATAGCGGTATGCAATCTGGCACTGGGAGACAGTATCTTGATGTGTTCGGATGGTTTCCTAGATCAAATAGCAAAGGAAGATATTGCTTCTCTTCTGAATTCTTACGATATTGAAGGTTTGAATCATAAGCTATCTTTGATTGAGAATGAGGATGATTGCAGCTATATCTCTTTCACCCGTGAAAGAAAATAAAAGGAGATACAAGGATTATGGAGGAATCGGGACGTAAATATCTCACAGGTTCAATTATGCTGTCAAGAAACGAAGATGGCAGTTCACCAGAAGAGTATTTTATCAAATCAGTAATAGGAGAAGGTGGTTCGACAGTATGCTATGAGGCTACCAGAACACTTAAGGATGGAATTGTAGAAACAGGAAAACTGAAAGAGTTCTATCCGGTCGATTCAGTGGTCGGAAATCAGGCGTGGTATTATTCTTTAGAGCGTCTTCCAAATGGACAGCTTGTTCCAGGTGCAGGTACAGTGCGTAAATTTGACGAGATGTGTCAGGATTATCTCAGTACTTATAAGCTGCTAAGAAAAGTAATGGTGGATAATCCTAAAAATGAGATCCTGAAAGGATATATACAGCACGGGGAGATACTGTATGGAAGTATGACTCAGTCGAATACTGCAGCAGCGAAATCGCCGCTTGCATTCTGGAAAAAGAAAGCAACTGATTCAATAGATGATGTGGATCTCCGGAAACCTACTGTATATATTTGGTCGCCAGGTGTACCAGGTAAAGGCTTCGATCTGTATTTGGCAGAAATCAAGAAGAATCCGGCTAAAAATCCGGAAAGCAGACTTCAGGATATTCTGTGCGTGATTGATGCGTTGACAGATTGCATTAAAGCTCTCCATACAGCAGGGCTGATGCATATGGATATTAAACCATCTAATTTCTTGGTTCAGTATGATAGTGATTTTGAGATTAAGCCGAATAATATCTCTCTGTTTGATATTAATACGCTTTGTTCCGTGGATAGTGAGTATTTACGTGTGTCTGGAACCGAAGGTTTCTGTGCGCCTGAAGTCACTAAGGGAAAAGCAGATAACAGGTCCGACATTTATTCAATTGGTGCAATGCTCTTTAATGCGATTGTGATTACAAAGGATATTCCAGATGGTCTGTATCGGGACTTTTACTATTCTAGTATTGACCAGTTGGTGAAGCATTCTGCATTATTCCAGGCATCTGAAACTAACTCCGATGCGGCTTTGATGTCCAGACTTTGCAAGATTCTCGAAAAATGTTTGGTAAAGGATCCTAGAAAACGTTATCAGAGTTGCTCAGAGCTGAAACTTGATCTGGATAAAGCGAGACAGCGATTAACAAAAATGCTATGGACTCCTGTCGAGAAAAGCACTGAAGGTTTATCAGAGCCTACAGTTGTTATTCAGAAGCTTCTTTATGAACATCCGCTTTATGAGACGGTCAATGACCAGGCAAAGGACATTAATGTTTTAGTAATAGGATCGGGTACTTATGGTCAGAAATTCATCGATGTTTGTTTACAGTCTGGGCAGATGTCTGGAATTAATTTGAATATTGTTGCAGTTTCAGATGAACCGGAAGAAGATAAAGCTGCATATTTACGTTTTAGACCGGCTATTTCAGAGTTTGTAAATATTAATGGTTCAATGGCTGGGAATGAATCACTTTCATATGCAAATGTAGAATTCCGAGGTGTGGGAGAAATTAGTTCTGATAGTGCCGAACGATTAAGATTTACTAACAAGATGTCTCAACTGAACCGGGAAATAATTCAGGCTCTGATTCTCCAATCTATGGAAGCACAGAAAGAATATGATTATGTTTTCGTATCACTGGGAAATGATGCTCTTAGTAAGTCGATCGCGAGAGTATTCTCAGAGGAGATAGATCATGCCTGCCCTGTTTGTTACGTAAGTCAAAACAAAGTGGCGTTTAGAAAAGCGGATATTCAGAACAAACTGTATTCTGTATGTGTAAATGATCCTGTGGATGTTGCATCAATTGATCAGAGATTAGGCGAAATGGCATTTAACACTCATGTTTCTTGGAATGATTCGCTGAATATTGATGTGACAAGCGAACGTAAGAAGTTTTTTGAAGGAGAAACCGAGAAGGATAAGTATAACAGAACTGCTTCTTTAGCATTTGCATTGTCAGTGAAATATAAACTTCATAGTGTTCAAATTGATTGCTCAGATTTGCTTGAAGCAGCTAAGCTGTTCTCAAAGCAAGTTTTAGAAGCTCGCTTTACAGAACCGGAGGCCAAAGCAAAATTTGATAGATTGGTAGATCTGGAACATAGAAGATGGTTAATCGAAAGAGCTGTAGACGGCTGGACTGCACCTAAAGATGATAAGGGGAAATTGCTCCTTGAAGATTGTGTCGTTCGAGCAAGCGTAAAAGATGCTGTTAATAGAACTCATCCATGTATGGTACGTGGCTCAGAAACATCACCTTTGAGCGATCCTAAATACATGGAAAACAATCATGCTCTGTGGAATACAGGAGAAATTGATGGCAAATTAGATGAATTGGACCGAATGTCTATTGAACTACACAGGTGTTTCCGGAGTCATGCGGAAAAACTGAAAAAGGACAATTTATTCCAGAATCCAGATTTACTGTTTATTCAAAATTTGATTCCTACAGATTGTGATGAGGCAGAACGTGCATTCAAACAGTTCCAGTTTGCTTTAAAGAACATTATTAACGGAGTAGAAAGCTATAGTAGACAGTATGGCTACTACCAGGATGTGTTTAAGAAATCACTTGCGTCATTAAGTGATGAAAGTAAAGCGAAAATTGAAGAACGATTAGCTGTCATTGAGCATGCATTTTTCCCGGTTGTAGAAAGCAATCTTTATCGCAATTATAAGGCTAATGATGAAGTGCTTATTGAAAAGATTCCATTTATTCTTACCTATCACTATATGCCAGCAATTGCGATGGCTTTTGAAGATGGAAAGTATCAGAATGGTCGTAATGAGGCCGTTTTTGCAAATGTAGCAGCGGCTACTGTATTAAGTCCAGAAGTTATCAGATTCTTATACTGTTTTAATAAGTCCTCCGATATTGATCTCTTGATTCGGAAACTCGATGCGATTCTGAACTATTTTGGTAAAAGGAATGTGCATTGCGGCATTGAAATGGCAGTTGCCTGCCTGAGTGAAGTCCCGAATAAAGAAAGGGAGAAGTTGCAGCGAGAGCTGACAAAACTAAATAAGAGTTATTCGAAGGTTAATGGAAATGCCTGGTTTGAGAAGGATACCATTTATGATGTAGATAGTTATGCAGAGGCGGCGCAGAGATTTGCAGATTATCTAAAGGAGTTTCCTGTTGATCTCTATGATGGTGGAAATCCACTCTTCCCTTCTGCATATGATAATGCTGTATTCATCGGCCAGATTACCGGGCTAAATATTCCGTATTTTGAGTTTGATTGGAGAAACAAGTCATTTTCTAAACGAATCAATTGCGAGTATTTGAAATATGTTAAGGATGCATCCTTTATTAGAATAAGGGATATGTTTGCTTTGATGAATGCATCTGATAACAGATTTAATTTGCCGGAATTTGCAGATGATTACGAGGCATTGTGGAAGATTTATACCGGAGAATACTTAAGCTTTAAAAAGTTTGAGAACGGTGTTGGAAACTGGAATCGTCTTTGCATGTGTTTAGATAAGTATGAATCTGATCAGAAACCACTTGCTAAGATGGCAATCAGCACATCAGATTCACCATCATATAAAACTCTAACCTACTTCTTGCCGGAGTTCTGTTTCTCGACGGTAAAAATGTTGATTCAGAAACTGCAGGAATATGGTATTGCAGAGAAAGAATCTAATATCATGACACACACTAGTGATACTTGCAAACTCGAATTAAGAATCAATGGAGAGTATGAACAGGCACTGAATGCAGTGTTTGTTAATCCTCAGATTCTGTTGCCATATTATGGAATTGATGTGCGTAAGTACAAAGCATATAATTCTGACTATGTTGAGATCAAGTGTAATAATCTTACTGTTACAGATGCGAATCTTGATGTGGACGGTACCGGCCGTCAGAAATTTGCGTTTGGTGTGTTACAACAACTTGAAAAAGAGCATTTCGTAAGCCAGTTGAAGCAGAATGCAACGGATCCGAGACTCGTAAGTTTTGTATATTCATCACCAAGAATCAAAAAACTCTTAACTAGTGCTGGAGAAATCCTCGAAGTATATGCGTACTATGATGTTCTGAAAACGGGATATTTTGATGACGTAGCAAGTGGTTATGAGTTTAGTTGGGAGTCTGGCGGTGTTAAGAATGAGCTGGATCTCGTTCTCACAAAGGGATTTAGAAGCATTATTGTTGAATGTAAAGCTGTTGTGGAGTTAAAGCTGGATTACTATCATAAACTTCATAGCATTGCGGATCAGTTCGGTATTGGAACAACCAAGGTGCTCTTAGGCAATACATATGCACGTTCCAATGCAGTAGCCAATGAACTTAATACTATGCAGAGAAGCAGAGGAAGTCAGCTGCATATTAAGACCATCTCCAGCGAGGATAGAATCATTAACATAGGCCAAACCCTCAAGAATTTGATGGAAGAAAGCTAATATTTGTTACCGGTGGATGGGATGTCCATCCATCGGTAATTATGAATCAGAAAGGAGACTTTATGTCAGAGAATAAATATAATCCGATACCGGTTGACACTTCCGATGTTATTCTTCCGGAAGAATTGCTGGCACTTACTGAGAAAATTGCCGAGAATGTTCATGATGTTTGGGCGGTGGGACGCATTGCAGAAGGATGGACATATGGTCCGGTTAAGGATCTTGAAAAGAAAACCACACCTCAGATGGTAGCTTATGACGAGTTGCCCGAGGGTGAAAAAGAGTATGATCGTAATACGGCACTTGAGACCTTGAAGCTCATTGTGAAGTTGGGTTACGAGATAAAGAAAAAATAAAGATACTTCAAATAGCGATAAAAGGTACGGGGGATGTAGTGATGGAAAGATGTCCTTTCTGCGGTTCAGAAGATATATATTACAGCAAAAAAAGAAAAATATTCGTGTGTGAAGACTGCGATGAAACATTTAGTGAACATCAGCTTTCTACATTCCAGGATAAAAATCAAAGTAAGGTTGGACTGGATTTGTTTTTCAGTTATGGCCATGATAAAAACAGAGTGCTCGTTGAGAGAATCAAGCAGGATCTTGAAAAAAGAGGACATCGTGTTTGGATTGATACAAGTGAGATAAAAGCCGGTGATCATTGGAGAAATGATATTCTAAATGGCGTAATGAAATCAGCCAACGTTATTGCTTTTTTATCAGAGCATTCAACTAGAAATCCAGGAGTATGTTTGGATGAGCTAAAGATTGCCGTTTGCGTAAAAGGTGCAAATGTAAAAACAGTTCTTCTTGAGCCAGAAAACCGGATAAAGCAGCCATCTACTTTATCTGATATTCAGTGGCTTGATATGAGTGAGTGGTCTGATATTCGCAGTACTTCTCTTGAACAGTTTGAAAGCTGGTATCAGTTAAAATTTGAGGAGCTTTGCAGTGCAATTGAAGCCGACGATTCATTTGAATTAAACGGTGAGATTCATACGCTAAAAGAAAAACTATCTCCATATTTGAATACGGAAAAGGAATATAGACTTCTTTCAAAAGAATTTTATGGAAGGAAATGGGTCGAAGACTATATTGAAGATTGGCAGGACAGGCAGCAGACAAAGTCGCTTGTTATATATGGAAAACCGGGATCAGGTAAAAGTGCATTTTGCGTGAATTATTCACATTATAACTCAGACGTATATGGTTGTTTTTTATGTGAATGGAACCGTGAGTTTTCCATCAATCCACACCAGCTAATCAGAACGATGGCATTTCGACTTGCAACAAAGCTGCCGGATTACCGAAAGTTGTTACTTCATCAATTAGAGCAGGTCGATAATGGACTGGCAGAAATGAAAGATGATGCTTTGTTTGAATTCTTGCTGTCCTATCCATTAAATCACCTTGTTGATGGCGGCCGTGAGACCGGAATGATTATTGTTGATGGTTTGGACGAGGCTGAAAAGGACGGAATAAATCCTTTAGCAGCTGTCTTTGCAAGATGTGTCGAACGATTGCCGAGATGGATCCGCTTTATCTTTACTAGTAGACCAGAAAAAAGTGTCATCTCTCTATTTGAAGGCGCAAAGACATTGGATTTGGTAAATGATATGCCAGATGGTTACAATGACATTATGGCATACTTGTTGAGAGCCTTGTCTATTGAGTTAAAGAGTATTCCTAATCGTTTAGAGGTCTTAAATAAAATATGCGAATTAAGTGAAGGCGTATTCTTATATGCTGAGTTGCTTGTTGATGACGTGAAAAACGGAGCAATAGACTTAAGCAATCCTAATTGTTTTCCAAGAGGGCTTAGTGATTTCTATCGTTTATCTATGGAGCGTAAATTCAGGAGTCGTGATGATTTTGAAAAAATCAGAAGTTTCTTGGAATTGCTTGTAGTATCAGATTCTATTCCTGAACAAATAGTTATAAATGCTTGCAATTATTCAAAGTATACATATTTGTCAAATCTTGATTTGGTAGGATCATGGGTGAACCGACAGGATGGAAAATATACAACTTTAAATTTTATGCATAAATCAGTTTCTGACTGGTTAACGGATGATATCAGGAGCGGAATATACTATGTAGATAAAAGGCATGGTGCATTATTATTAGCTAGATTTTGTAGACAGTATGTTGATGATACAGGAGAGAGCTTAAGTAACAAGTCATCCTATCTGTTAAATTATGCGAGAGAGCATATTGGAGTATTTTATGTATTGGCGGAAGCCTTCTCTGAATTCGAAGAGTTTTTAGTGAAAAACGCCACAAAATTACCTCCTTTTTGGAAGACATGGAACTTATTCCCCAAAATATGGAACCATGATAATCTGCTGAAAGCGTTCTGGGAATCTGAATCTCGTGATGAATTTTGCATTATGCTTCAACGCGAAGGTAACACAAGTCTTCTTCAGTGGATATTTGCGTTGGCAAAAGAAAAGTATGGTATTGAACAATTTGACCCTAGCTTAGTGTCTGTTTATATAGATATCGTACATATGTCAGGTGATTATGTCGGGGCAGTTGAAATTGCAGAGCAATACTTGGAGGGACATACGCAAGATGAAATCATGAATAATGAATTTCTTGCTATGCTGAATGTGAGACGAATTCATCATTCTATGTTCTATAAGCCTGTGCATAGATTAATAGATGATGCTTTGAGTATTTTGACTCGCTCAAAAGATTTATATCCAAAAGTAACAAATGAGCTTCTATTCTTAGTTGGTGGAAACTTGGGAGTTCTTTCTGGAGATTGGGAGTTTGTGAACAAATGGCTTACGATATCCGAAGAATATTCTAAAAAACACGGTTTGGTAGATTATTCAAAGAGAAATGCTCGTAAACTGGCAGATTATTATTGCCATATGAAAGAATATGAAAAGGCAAAGAGCATTATTCTCGACTATGTTGATCAACATGATGTGATTTCAGGGCGTTATGAAAATTATCTTGTAGGTGCACTGGGTAATATTTACACCTGCATGGGATATTACGATGAAGCATTAGAGTGCTATGAAAGCGTCCTCCAGTATTCTACGGCAAAAGGAATCATTGGTTGGGCAGCTCATGCCAACCTAGGCATTGGGAATATCAATTATCATTTGGGAAATTTAAAAGAAGCTGCAGAGTTTACTTCAAGAGCTTACAGTATGTATAAGCAGATTAAACAGGAGTGGGGTTTGATCATGAGTGGAGCCCTTTTAGGAGCTTGCGAGAGCAGAGTAGGAATTGCACCAATCAAGGTTACTTGTCAGAAGAGTCTTGATTTGGCACTAAAAATGCAATACGGTTCTTGCACTGAGGCGATTGACGAGTTGTGTGATAGTTATAATGATTATCTTAAACTCTATTTTTTATAATGGAGGAGCAGAAATGGGAAAAATTATAAAAATTAGCAATGAAACAATTATAAAATCCTTAGAGAATACTACCCGGCAGTATTTTGCAGGTAACCTCTCGAAGCCGCAGGAAATCGAATTTGTGAGAGACGAGAGATTGGAAATAGGTATTTCCAGTTATCCAGACTACAAGTATGAACCTACACATGTCCATAGTGTGGCAACGGAATATCAGTATATGATTAGCGGTTGGACAGAGTACATGGATGTGGAAACCGGTGAGGTTTCGGAATTTCGCAAAGGTGATTTTTATGCAATTCTTCCGGGGACTGCATATGCCCAGCGTGTGAAGGCTGGGACTAGTATTCTTTTCATCAAAACCCCTTCTATTAATGATAAACAGTTGGTAGATATATCTGAAGAACAAGAAAAATGGCTTACGGAGAGGATGAAAACCATTAGAACGGATTACTTCTACCGAGAAGATGCTCCGGCTGCAAACTCAATCAAGCCAGCGGCTGCAGTGGCAATTTTAAATAATAATAAAGAACTGCTAATGCTTCATAGAAAAGATAATAAAAAATGGACTATGCCTGGAGGTACATTAGAATTTGGCGAAAGCATGGTTGAATGTGCATTACGTGAAGTGAAAGAAGAAAGTGGCTTAAATGTTGAAATCAAGGATATTATTGGAACATATACGGATCCTAATATCCGTGTTGCTTATTCAGATGGAGAGGTTCGCCAAGAGTTTACAATCGTTTACTATGGAGAAACAAAAGATTTTGACGTAAAGCTGGATGAGGAATCAAGCAATTTCGTTTGGGTGCCTCTAGATGAAATTCAGAAATTGCCGTTGGCTGACTCTCAAAGACGTCGTATTTCAGATGTTATTTCATATTTAGAAACCGGAAAAAAAGCACTTGGATAAGAAATGGGCAATTGCATAGAATGAAGAGGTAATAGTAGAGTGAAACAAAAACTATTTATCAGTTATAGCCACGAAGACATGAAGACGGTTAAACAGTTCGCACTTCAACTTTCTTTGCGTGGGTTTGATCTGTGGATGGACGAAAAAAACATTTCTTTCGGTGGAAATTATACCACAGCAATTTTACATGGGATTCATGAAGCAGATGTGTATCTTGTTTTCTTGTCAGAGAATTCAATTAAGTCGCGTTGGGTAAATGCAGAAATTGATTTTGCATTAAGAGAAAAAATCGAGAGAAAAAAACTCATTATTGTTCCTGTTCGCTTGGATGATTCTGAAGTTCCAGTGGCGTTATCCAATATTGATTATGTTGATGCACGCTTTTCCGTGATTGCAGCAGCTGATGAACTTGCAGAGAAATTTGGAACGGCTGATGTACACAAGGAAGGGGCAACTGACTTCTTTGATATTTTAAGTATTGCTTTTGAAATATCAGAGAAGACCGCTGTTGAGGTTGGACCATTTAATGAAGGCATTACTACATCTGATCTAGAAGACAATCGTGAGCAAATTCTTAAGAACCTTAGAAAGAAGGCGCATGGTATCTTAATGAATTTTGTTTCTGCTGAAGACTTTGATTTTCAATCTGCCTTACCTAAGTACAAAAATGGTATGTACGAGGAGAATGTCCAACGTATATCAGGAAGTACCAATGGAAGTATTTGTGAAGAGGTAAGAGTAGAAGCTGTTGTTTTTAATCCAAACGAGAAAAAGGTAAAAAGGTTATTAGATGAAAGAATTTCGATTCTTAACATCAATGCTATAACATTTGGTTTTTCGGTTCCGGTGAGTGAGCAGGAGACTCTTTTGGACATTGGGAAAAAGTGTCTTCATCGATTGCAGGAAGAATACATTATCCTTTCCTATGATAATAGTGAAGGGGCAAAAGTTGAAATAGGTGATGATTTCTATCTCTCATTCATGCCATCAGAAAGCGTTCTGAAAGTCAGATTGAGTACGAAGCATGATTGGCAATTTGAAGATCGTATGAAGAAATTTTCCGTAATGGAGTTTTTGAAGAATATGATTGACAATTAGATGTAAGTTCTATCAGGCAAACATTTTCAAAGGGGCATGTATTCATAAAATATGCTGCTGGTCGTCAATCATCTTCAGGGAGGATGAATAATAAAATGAAAGAAATCAACAGGATACATACCCCTTATCGTGGGGACAGTCCCTATATATTTATTAGTTATTCTCATAAGGATTCGAATGTTGTATTTGATATTATTGGTCAATTGCAAATGAAACAATATCGAATCTGGTATGATGAAGGAATTGATCCTGGAACAGAGTGGGATGAAAATATCGCTGAACATGTTGAGAATTGTGGATATTTCATTGCATTGCTGTCAAAAGCGTATTTGGAATCATCAAATTGCAAAGATGAACTTAACTACGCTAGAGAATTAGAAAAACCACGTCTGTTAGTCTACCTGGAAGATGTTCAGTTGCCGGGTGGAATGCGGATGAGATTAAGCAGACTGCAGGCAATTCACAAATACAAGTATAGTTCGATTGACCAATTCACAGCAAAGCTGGTAGAAACCAACGGATTAGAAGTATGTCGTGGATATTATGAGCCAATAATTGTAAACGTAGATGAGGACATTTTCTACAAGCCGGATCTTCCAAATGCCAACAAACGACTGATTATGATGGTTGACACTTCTGGAAGTATGGCGGGAACAAGAATTACCTCTCTTAATAAAGCAATTTGCCGAATCCGTGATCAGATTAAAGAGAAATATCAGGATGCGGTAGCGGTTGATATATTAAGTTACAATACATTTCCATCTTGGGTTTCACAAGGTGATCTTCCCCTAGAGGCATCTGGAATGACAAACTGTGGTGCTGCTCTTCGCCATTTGAAGTCGTATGGCAAATGTATTCCAGAGGATAGTCATTGTGCGGTTGTATTTACTACTGATGGATATCCAACAGATCAGTATAAGGACGAATTACACATTCTTCAGGATGAGAAGTGGTTCTCTACAGCGGTAAAATTTGCGGTTTCTATTGGTGACAGTACCAATTTGTCAGATGTTTGCGAGATTGTTGATTCTCCGAATTCAGTGATTAATGTGTTGGATGAGTTTGATAATGTCCTAGAAGGATATGTAATGGGAGCGGTTGCTTCTTTGTTCCGTATAGAAGAAAGTAGAACCGCAATCACAGGAAGAAATATCTGTGATTGGAATGATCATGACAGAATTGACGAGCCGGTAAACTGGAATCTTTCAGGAGATGGTACATTAACAGTTCGAGGATTTATCATTCCGGATGCCTATAGACCAGAGCCTGATGTTCCATGGAGAAAGCACAGAGAAGAGATAAAAAAGGTAATAGTCTCACAAGGAATCAGAATTATTGGAATGCATGCGTTTTATGATTTACCTAATCTTAAATCTGCAACTATTTCTCATTCCGTAACAGATATAAGATGTGGTGCATTTGCAAATTGTCCAAAGCTGGAGAAAGTTGAAATCGGGAGAAAAACTTTTGATATAAGTGATTTCAAACAAATTAAGTATGCCCCTGCAAATACAGTAATTGTTTGGCCAGAGGCGTTTGCTAATACTGCTTATTCTGAACCGGATCCATGGGTTCCAGGTACGGATTATGACTATTAAGAAATGACTTAATGATTCTCATTAAAAGAGAACTCTTTTTAAGAAAGACGCCTTTAAGCATCAAGGGGGTTAGAGATGAATACTATATTTGTTTCAAGTACGTTCCAGGATATGCAGCAAGAGAGGGACGTATTACAGAATTCGGTTCTACCGAGAATAAAAGAACTTGCAAAACAGTATGGAAAAAGTATTGACTTGTGTGATCTTAGGTGGGGCGTAAATACGCTTGGAATGAGCGAAGCTGAGAGCGCTGCAAAAGTTCTGCAGGTGTGTTTTGATGAAATTGATAAGGCTAGACCGTTTTTTATTGCAATTTTGGGTGATGTCTATGGATGGGTACCGAATATCGAAGTTGTCGAAAAAAGTACGATTGATCGTAACATAACAATAGATGATCTGCTAGGTAAGAGCGTTACCGAGATGGAAATCAGTTATGGGGCTTTAAAAAGTACAAGTTCAAGTGATATTCGGTTCTATTTTCGTGAAATCAAAAACAAAAAGAAAGGGTTATTTTTGAACTCGGATATTCCGAAGTATTATACCAGAGGTACTGCGGATGATAAAAAACGAATGCGAACTTTGAAAGAGAAAATTGAAGCTAAGTTTTCAAAACAAGTTCGTAAGTATTCAGTTTCATGGAATAAAGAAACATCAAGATTTGATGGTATGGATGCATTTGCGGAGTTACTGTATCAGGATATAAAAGAAATGATTATCCAACGATGGGGTGCTATTCCAGAACTATCTGAATATGAGAGACAGCAGTATCAATATCAGTATGCAATCGATAGTGATGCTCTTTGCATTAATGAATCACAATATATATTGTCTTCAAAAATGAACCAGAACTATTTGCAGTTAAATGAATCAACTATGCATAAGCAAAATTATGTATTGATTTCACCTGACGAACATGGGTTAGATGCACTGTTCTCTTCATTATGTAGAAAGTACAAATCTAATGGAGCTGTAATTATTCCGTATGAGTGTACTCAATCTGTTTTGGCCTCTTCAACAGAAAATATGCTTCGTTATTTTGTGACTATCTTAGAAAAACGAGAAGATAAGAATACTGATATTACAGCGGAAGAATGTGCTCCAAGGAAGAAGTTTAATGCCATATTGGAAAAACTGGATGAGAATCTAGATTATCCAATGATATTAGCAGTACGCAATATTCACTATTTGGACAGCGATAATATTTTGGAATGGTTACCGCTTAAAAAATACCATAATATTCATTTCCTCATTTCATGTGATAAAGTATTTTCAACCCCATCACAGTATAAAGAAATAAGCGCAGAGTTCTATTTCCAAGAGAAGCATATATTTAGTCGTAATCACTTGATTGAGGCATATATGGCGCGTTATCACAAAGAATTGGACCAACGGGTATACTATGCACTTCTGGAAAAGTCTAATGAAAAGGATAATCAATATCTGGAACTATTAATGCAAAGACTTTTAGTCTTATCTCAGGATGATTTTGAAGAGATAAAAAATAGCGGAGATGGTATGGATAAGATCTCACAATATCTTCAAAAAATAATTGATGAATCACCAGATAGTACCGTTGACTTTGTATTGGAACAAAAATCTCTTTTAGAGGTAGAAACTAGTGCCAGATTTGTAAGATCAGTTTTGGCCATTCTGTCAGTACTTCCATATGGTATTTCGAGAAGTGATTTATACAGAGTTTTACAAGCTGATAAGATCTCTTTCAGTACACTTGATATGACACTCCTTTGTAGAAGATTACCTAACGTTGTCAATATTACCTTAGATGGCCATTATCGGATGCTGCAAACACAAGCTTCAAGTATTATTTCTGGAGATTTAGTCACTGAAAAGGAAGAGTGGACGGAACTTCTTGAGCACTATATGTCTGAACACTTCGGATTGATGGAAAGCGATAATAAAAGACAGATATCTGAGTTTTATCGTAGCCAATATCTTGAGGTTGCTGTTAAAGCCGGTAAGTCAGATGTTTTAGGATCTTACCTGATGAATATCGGATATGATGCTGCGTATTTCTCTATTACATTCTATAATCTTGTGGAAAAACGGGGTTTGCCTTTAGAAGCATTAAGACTTAATTTTTCGAAGCTTTCTTTTGACGACACAGAATGGATAGCAAATGTATTATACCGCTCACTTTCAGAACAGAAGCTTTTACTCAAACAAAATTTCACACAAATAGTGGTCGGTCTTTGGAAAGAAATGCTGACAAATCTGCGAAGACATTGGAACGAATCAGAACGTTATAATCATTGCCTTTTTACAGTATTGTATGAATTAGGCGAAATGATGCATTTATGCAAAATAGAGAATCCTGAGAAATATCTAATTGAGGCTAAAAGGGTTTCAAAAGAGAACTTCAGGAAGTATCCATGCAGAATTTGGAAGGTACTTCATGGGGTTGATTTGACGGAAGAGGAAAAAAAGAGAGGCTACGAAGGAAAAGAAATTCCTGAAGATAGTGATGTTATGTTTGGGTTCCATGGCGAGATTGAAGATATGGAACTTGAGCAGTCATGGAGTGACAGAGTAAGAGTCATTAATAATTATTTATCTATTATTTATAGAAATGGTGGTAATATCAAAGCGGCTGAGGAATTAGAGAAGGAGTCGAAACTGATATCACATATTTCAGACCCGGATCCGCAGCACAAAGGTCAGAAAGAACTTGTGGGAGGCATTACGGTGATTTGGCCTGATGAAATTGAGAAAGGGAGTAGTATTAGAAAAAGGCGTTATAAACCAGATTTGAGACGCAACTCCGCACTTCAGATAGGAAGGGAGGCACATAAGCTTTATTCTGCAAGCCAGTATACGGAAGCAGTCAGAAAATACATCGAATCAAATGACATACTTTTGGAAATTTACGAAGATGGATGCACAGGTGAATATTATGATCTTCCAGATGATTCTGAGAATTCTGACGATCTGAGAAGCATGATTAAAAATGAATGTGCAAGAGATTTGAGTTTGAATTATCATGATATGCTAGGCTGTATTGTGAAAAATGAAAATGATCCGCGCCTGTTTACTTTTATAGATAAAATGCTTGAGTGGGCACACATTTATGATGATTATCGGAATAATATGCAGAGTAAAGGATCATTAGAAGATGACTATCTTGTCTCGGCAACTATATATTTTTATAGGAAAAATCGTGCGTCCTTTAGGGATCGGATCATTAGTGATATTGACAGATATTATACATATCGCCTGGAGGCACACATGAAAGGTGAGAAGACAGACAAGTCAATCATGCAGAATCGTTTCCAGGCAAATACCATTCTATATGAGACTGTTATCTCTGATCCAAGTATTGGGGCATCCGTTACAGATCTGTTGTTAAAACAAAGCAATGCAGCAGTCAAAGCAAATGATTTTGACGGATTCGTGAGCATAACAGAGCTGATCGAAGATCTCTTGAAATGGATGTGGAATAATTCATATAACTAAGACTTCCCATACCCAAAATGGGCTTCGTACCTTGAAAATTCAATATTTCAGCTAACAAAATAGCGATTTATGCTTTAGCTGCCCGCGAATCAAGTGCATTTTGCAG
>NZ_JBQHTK010000029.1:0-35873 GCF_052065755.1 Bariatricus sp. HCP28S3_D3
TTTAATCTGGCAGGCTTCTCTCCAAACAGAGTCGTCCATATCCCACCTCACGGTTCGGATACTTTCCAAATCCCGGCAACTCTCTCGCCCCGCGCCGGAGATACGCCTTCACCTTCTCCCCATACAAAAACGGATCATTTCCTCTTACGATCCCCCATTCCATCAAAAGTGCCGATGCTCCTGTCACAAACGGCGTTGCGAAAGAAGTTCCACTCACCACTGTCACCCCTCCGCCAACTGCTGTCGTCCTTACGTTCACTCCCGGTGCCACAAGATCCGGTTTCGTCCTTTCATCCTGCCAGGTATATCCTCTTCCTGAAAAAGATGCATAGGAAAAAGTAAGCACATCATACGCCCCCACCGATATCACTTTATCTGCAGTCGAAGGAATCGTTAAGGTCACTTCTTCATCCGGATACAAAAATCCTGTCCCCCGGTTCAATACATTCTCACTTGGCAACCACAGATCATACTGCCCTTCCACAACCCTTGTCGGATTCAAAATGATCTGCCAGACTCCCGACGTAATATAATCTGTCACCGGAATCATATCAATATAAATCTCCTGCGCGACATTATACGGGCTCGGTTTTCCATAATATAATAAAATCTCCGTTTCCCCGATCCGGAATCTCTGCGAACCGAGAACAGATTGTATTGGACCGATCCGCGTCCCCGCAGGAGATACAAATGAAATTTCCACTTCGTCCGTATACGCTTTCCAGATCTGAATATTCAATGTTGGTTCATCTGCCTGTACTGCGAGCTGTATTCTTTCTTCTTTTCTTTTCTGCAGCACTCCAGAAGTATGCCCGGCACTTGCCGCTTCATTTCCGGTCCCCACACAGATCACACTCTTCCAGAAATTCGACAGATCATCAATATACCGTTCTACCAGACTCCTGCCGTCATGTGTTCATTATAACTAGGGGAACATTTTTCATAAAAAATCTCAGAAGCAAGCCATGTTCCGTCTACTTCTGAGATAATATTAGAATTTAATATTTTTATAACATTTCTTCCAGACAATCTATAATAGCCTTACAATATGGTACATAAGCTCCATTATCTTTATTAGAATAATATTCTATGAAGCTTCTTATTTCTTCTTCTGAATATTCTTCAGCATCAAATACCTCCGAAGCTTCTAGCGCCTGACGCCTGTCCCTTTCAAGATGGTAGCTGTCTAATCCTAAATTATGTATCATTTCCTGTGCAATATTTTCTGTTGTCCTTCCTCTTACACTGTTAATTTTTCCATTTAGAGAATACTTAAACGCTTTTTCCACTTCCATATCCGTTGGAGAAAGCATATCCTTTCTCCACCAGTCATTTTTCCTATGTCCGCAATGATCCTCATCTTCTCTAATTGTTTCTTCTCCATTACATGAAGCAAACAAATTATCATATTGCAAATCTTTATCCTCAAAAGAATCTTTTGGCAAAAAATGTTCAATATGAGACGAATCTGTTGTTATTTTTCTCATACAATAGCAACATATTTTCCCCTGTTCATCTACAAGGCATTCTCTTAATTTTCGTCTTCGATTTACTCCATCTATATCATCTGTCGAAAAATCATTTTTATAATGAGGTTCTCTGTTATTTTCCATTTTAAAATTTTTCTTCCAATCCTCAAACCATTGCGGAGACTCTTGTTTATTTATTTTTTTCATGTCGTCGCCCCCTGGATATCAGAATTCTCGCTTTAGCAACACCTTCCGCATATCCATTAGATTTTTCGTCTAATATATCAGCCAATTTCTCCGCTTCATCAAATTTCTTTTTTTCAATGAGCAAATACATTTCATCAAGCATTCTTTTAATATCTTGGTTTACAGAAGCAGTATTCATTACTTCTTCTAAGATCACATTGGTATCCCATCCCATAAATGATTTATATGATTTTAAAGCTATTTTCTGTCCCTCTTTAAACATATAAAACAACTTAAATGTATCATCTACTTCTCCAAGAATTTGTGGAGAATGTGTTGTAATTATAAACTGTATATTGGGGAACGTCTTCTTCAAAACACTGAGCACCTTACGCTGCCATGATGTATGCATATGCAAATCTAATTCATCAATCAATACTACTCCTATTCCTTCCAATGGATTCTCTCTTTCCGGATTCGCTAATGCCATTCTCCGTGCCAAATCACCAAATAATGCTATCGTACATTTTTCCCCATCAGATAACTGGTTTATTGTTAAATACTTTCCATCTTTTCTCACTTTCATTGCTAATGGCTTTCTATCAATATGAATGTCTTCAAATCCATCCAACATAGCCAACATAGCCTGTTTTACTGCAGATAAGCTTTTATCTTCATACTTTGAATTTTCTCTTACCTTGGCTTGATTTTCTATATCTTCCTGATTTCTAAACCACTTAAATAAATTTCTAAAATCTATTGTACTCTCAATTGCTTTGTCAAATGCGTCTAATTTTACAAATTGCTCTTTAGATGCTCTTACAGGAACATCCAATACAATCCTATTAACACCATAATTAACAAAAACCGGCATATTCTTATTATCAATCTCCTCGATCCAGTTTCCATTACCATCATCATGACCTTTTACAAGATAAGAATCTTCAAATTTTTCTACTAACAATTTTAATTCGGCTATATTGTGTTTTTTTCCAGTTGCTCTATCGATAGAGCGACTATATTTCATTTCTGCTCCATCTTCAAAAGAAAATACTGCCTCAATATTTGCCTTTGATTTTCCATAACTAATATCGTCATAATCCAATTCTGTAGATCTTTTTTTGCCAGTTCCTATAAGTTTGGCAATAATATTTGCATATATTAAATCAACAGCTCGAAGAATTGTAGATTTCCCAACACCATTTATTCCAAAGAAAACTGTTGTTTTTTCATCCAAAACAATTGTTAGCTTCTCAATTCCTCTAAAATTTTGCAGTGTAATTGATTTAAGTTTCATATTCCATCTCCTTGCATTAACATATCTCTTAACTAAATATGTTGCTCCAATCATAATCCTATATAATTTCTTTATTAACAGAAATTATACAATAAATACCTTGCCATCTCAAGATTCACCACAACTTTTTCTTTTTTATATTCTATCCATATAAGGAGACTGATACTTAAATACGATATCAATGCTTTTATCCCCATTCACAACAATCTTCTCAATCAACTCTGTTACGATTTCTCTTGTTACCTCAGATAATGTTCCATACTTGATAAATTTCTCTATCCAGTTTTCATAAGATTCCTCTGCTTCTCCAAAGCTGTTTTTCTCCTGCTCTGTCAGCTGAATTTTCTCTCTGATTGCCTTATCCTGTTGTTCATATTCTGCCTTGTAGGAGAGATATTCTTCTTTGTCCAGAACACCATCCACATAATTCTCATACGTCTTCTTTTTATATTTCTGAACAACTGCAAGTTCTTTTTGCAGTCGTTCTATCTGCTGGTCTGCCTCCACTGCACGTCTTTGCACCTCCTTTCTGCGATCTGCTGCCTTTAATATTTCATCCTTATCACTTTCTTTCAGTGCCAGTTCCGCCTGCCTCTGGATTTCATTTATTACAATGGAATCCAGTATCTCCTTCTTAATAAAATGAGAATGACAAATCGTATTTCCCTTTTTATGATAAGTTCCACACTCATAACCATCCCTGCAGGTAACTCGCTGAAGATTATATCCACAATCCCCACAGACAAGAATTCCCGCGTATGGATTCACCTTTCTCACTTCACTGTGAAAGCCCGGTGTTCTTGTTCTTTTCTTCATATTTTCCTGTACCTGTTCAAAGATATCTTTACTGATAATTGCTTCATGCATTCCCTCTACGATATATTGTTGTTCCTCTGGAATGTAATAATATTTCTCCACTTTATATGATATTTTTTCTGACTTATGCTGTACCATAGCACCTGTATAAACTCTGTTTCGTAAAATCACATTGATCGTAGGATATGCCCAGCCTTTTCCACCGGATTTTTCCAAAGCGTTCGTATAGTTCAATCCCTGAACCTTTCTTTTATACTCTGATGGTGTCATAACACCTTCCTGATTCAGCTTTTTTGCAATACCATCTCTGGAGTATCCCTCCAGACTCATATAAAAGATTCTCCGAACTACCTTGGCAGCTTCTTCATCAATAAGAAAACGATGCTTATCTGCCGGATCTTTCATATAGCCATACGGTGCAAAGCCTGACATAAACTGCCCACGTTTTTTCTGTGCAGAGAGCGCTCCTCTGATCTTCTTGGATATATCACGACTGTACATATCATTAAACAGCGTCTTAAACTGTGCCAGTTCTTCATTACTGTGATGAACAGAATCCACACCATCCAGAATTGCAATATATCGGACTCCCAACGATGGAAAAACACGTTCTATATAATTACTTGTCTCAATATGCTCACGTCCAAGACGGGAAATATCTTTTGTAATCACACCCTGTATTTTTCCTTTGTAAATATCTTCCATCATCCGCTGAAATTCCGGTCTGTTTGCAAAATAAAGTCCGGAATAACCATCATCAATATAAATATCAGCGATTTCCAAATCATTTGACTTACCTACATATTCTCGAATCAACTTCATCTGATTCTCAATACTCTCACTGATTTTATTCTCCCCGTCCTCCTTTGACAGACGACAATATGCAGCCATCTGATACATCACATCACCCCATCTTTCTGTATTGTTACATCCACTGAATTATTCTCCGAAGCAAACTTAAAATAAATGTCTAACTTCTGATCCGGATAAACATAAATTTTATCAATCAGTTCTTCAAGTACTTCTCTGGTCAACTGTTTTACCGTCAGTTTTCTCCGTCTAAAATTGTTCAGCCATACCTTTGTCGTATTCACAGCAGTCTGCTGTTCCTGTTCTTCCTGCTTCAGCTTTTCCAGTTCTTTCTGATATTGTTGATTCTCATTTTCATACATCTGCTTTAATTCCAGAAATTCTTCCTTGGAAAGAATTTCATCCATGAGTTGTTCATATGCCCGTTTCCTGTATTCTATATTTCGCTCTATTTTTGCCTGCAAACGGGTAATTTTACTATCTACTTCCGGCTTTCTTTGCACAATCTCAGTTTCCAGATTTTTCAGATCTGTGCACATTTGTTTCAACTGTTGATTGATAGCAAATACCACTAATTCATCCAGTTTTTCAAACGTAATATGATTCAGTTCACAGTAATTCTGCCCCATCTTTTGATGGAAACCGCACATATATCCATCATAACCATTATGTGATGCCAGATATCTCTTACGCATAGCGGTTTTGCATTTTCCACAAAACAGTAATCCTACATACTTATGTGGTTCCTTATTTCTGTCAAAATACGGAATTCGTCGTTCCTGTCTGATCTGCTGAACTTGATCAAATTCTTCTTTGGAAACAATTGCTTCATGTGCATCCGGTACCAATTCCATTTCTTCCAATGGAATTACCTTTTTATATTTAAGTTTATAAGATGGTTTGTTATATTTTCTGATTACAACGGCACCGGTATAGATCGGATTCTTCAGAATCCCACGCACAGTAGCCGGTGTCCATAATCCTTTACCCACGTCCCAGGCATAACCGTTTTTTAAAAATTCATAGGGATAATAAATACATTCAGACCAACTGCGTAGATCAGACAGCCCACTATGATCCAGACAACCTGCATTCCCCTCTTCTGGGGCAAAAAATTGTTCATACTTTTTCTTTCCTCCTTGCTTCCGTTTTGATACCAGATATTTCATAACTTTTCCATACATTCTATATTTGCTTTTTTTGTACAGTTATTTTATAATTGTATTATATTCGCAGAATCATTTTATTTCAGTCGCCATTTGAGCGAAAATCATCACTATTTTAGCTATTTAAGGAGAAATTATGAAAACTTCAAGCAAATGTGATTTTCCCGTTGACCAGACTACACGCCAGGAAACCCGCCATCATGGAGACTCCAGCCTGCCGATTGGTATATATTGCCAGCACACCAGTGAATACCGACTGGGTTATGCCCCCTGGCACTGGCACAAAGAGGCAGAGCTTTATTTTGTAACAGAAGGTTCCGCACGAGTCATCACAACAGAGGGTGAGACGGTTCTCCATGAGACGGAAGGGTGTTTCATCAACTCGAACTGTCTGCATTCCATGCGCCCGCATGAATGTGACGACGTGATATACCATTCTGTCGTTTTTGACCCGTTTATCATTTCCAGCAGTATTTCCATGCTATTTGATGAAAAATATATTTACCCTCTTTTGAGGAGTAAGCAGGTCTCTTCGATCATAATCGATTCTGACTGTCCGCTTCACAGTTTTATCTACGAAAAAATCAGCCAGATCGTATTTCTTAATAAAAAGCAGACATTCGGCTACGAAATTATTCTTCGGAATTCTCTTTCGGAGATCTGGTTCCAGCTTCTGAATCTTGCAGACGAAAAAATGAAGAATCCGCCCCGCGGAGCCGGTCTGGATCAGACGCGTATCCATGCCATGCTGACCTATATTCACGAACACTATACTTCGGATCTGACCTCAGAACAGATTGCCGCAGCGGCCTCTGTCAGCGTAAGTGAATGCTGCCGCTGTTTTCAGCGCTGTCTGAAACAGTCCCCCTTCGATTATCTGATTGAATACCGCATTCGCCAGGCAGCCGGTATGCTGCTGGATACGGATAAACCTATTTCCGAGATCTGCATGGAAACCGGGTTCAACAGCACCAGTTACTTTAGCAATAAGTTTAAAAGCATTCTCGGACAATCCCCGCGCGACTACCGAAAAACGAAAGGAGTATTATGAGATCCTTTACATTCATACTTCAATACGTGAAAAAGCATAAGCTGAAATACTTTTTCGGCATCCTGACTTTGTTTGTTGTTGATTTCGCAGGTCTGTTCATTCCAAGACTGACGGGCGAAATCACCGATGGTCTGACTACCCATTCATTGGACTGGAGCAAAGTCAAATCCTATCTGATATTCATTTTTCTGACAGGTTCAATCATTGCTCTCGGCCGCTTTCTATGGCGTTATTTTCTCTTCGGTGCCTCCCGCTCGATTGAGAAAGAACTGAGAAATGATATGTTCGCCCATCTGGAAAAAATGAGTGTGGAATACTACAACGAACATAAGACCGGTGACCTGATGACGCGTTTCACCAGCGACCTGAATGCCATCCGTATGGCGATCGGCCCTGCCGTTATCTGTGTATTTGATGCATCCGTCATGACGGTCATGGTCATTTTCCAGATGATGCGTTATGTCAATATCAAGCTGACACTGATTGCGATTATTCCCATGTTCCTGATCTGTCTCGGTGATCTCTATTATGGTAAGCTCATCCATGCCCGCTACCTGCGGCGCCAGGAAGCCCTTTCTGATCTGACAGACTTTGTTCAGGAAAGTTTTTCCGGCGTCCGTGTAATCAAAGCATTCGTGCGTGAGCGCTCACAGATCCGTGACTTTGCCCGGGCTAACACAACTGCCATGAACTATAATCTGAATATGGCAAAACTCATTTCATTTGTTATGCCTCTTCTGGATGTAGTTATCGGACTTTCAAGTCTGGCGACCTTGCTTTACGGCGGTTACCTGGCGCTGATCGGAGAAATCACTCTCGGCCGGTTCGTTGCTTTCAACCAGTACATCAATATGCTGGTCTGGCCGATGATTGCCTGCGGAGACGCGGTAAATATGTTTTCCCAGGGCGCTGCTTCCATCCGGCGCGTTCAGGAAATCTTTGATGAACAGCCGGAAATTACTGACTCAGAAAATGTGGAAGAGATCGATCATATTAAAGGCGAGATCACCTTCTCTCATCTGACATTTGTCCACCGCGGCCATACGGAACCGACTTTAAAAGACATCTGTCTGCATATCCCTGCCGGCACCACACTTGCTGTCATCGGGCGGACGGGAAACGGGAAATCCACATTGGTCAATCTGCTTCTGCGGCTGTATAATACAGATCCGGGAATGATCTTGATTGACGGCAGAGATATCAATACCATCCCTCTGCATGTCCTGCGTGAAAATATTGCCTATGTCCCACAGGACAATTTTCTATTTTCAGACACACTGAAATCCAATATTGCCTTCGGCGCCCAGCGTGAAGATATGGATGCCATCATTCAGGCAACCATGTCCGCCTGCATCCATGAAAGTATTGTCACGTTTCCGGACGGATACGATACGATTGTAGGCGAACGGGGAGTCACACTTTCCGGTGGTCAGAAGCAGCGAAGTTCTATTGCCCGTGCACTTCTGAAAGATGCCCCGATTCTGATCCTCGATGATGCATTGTCCGCCGTTGATACAGATACGGAAGAACATATTCTTCAGAATCTGCGGGTTAACCGTGCCGGCAAGACCACGATCCTCATCGCGCACCGCATTTCAACGATCCAGCATGCAGATGTGATCCTGGTGCTTGACAACGGTGAAGCACGTGAGATCGGCAATCACGCAGAACTCATGAAACAGAACGGAATCTACCGTGAGATGTTCGAACAGCAGCAGCTCGAAGCGCTGCAGGGAGAGATTTCCGATTCCTTTTCGATACAAAATGATACATTTGACAGACCATTTGCCAGAAAGGAGTGAACGACAGAATGAAGCGACTTTTATCTTATCTTAAGCCTCACAAATTTGTCATGACCGCGGCCACGGTTCTTGTTCTGTTCATTATTGTCGTGGAGCTCTACAGACCGATCATCATCGGTGATGCGATCGACAATTTTATCAATGGCTATTACCGCCCATATGTGCTGGCAAATGAAGATGACCGCGAAGTAATTACCTGGAACGGTCTGAATTTGACACGGAAAACCGACGAAGAGCTCACTCTCCTTCCGGAAAGCACCGAATGCTACCAGATTTTCCTGTATCATGATTCCTACTACATGGCAGAAAGCATCACTCCGTCTGAATGCACCCGTCTTCGAGACGCAGATAATGAATATCTGGAAAACTATGTCCAGAACGGCGCTCCTTACCTTGGCCGGGAGGAGCTGAAGGAACTGCGTACTTATGACTTTGTCGGTATTCTGCGTGCTGCTCTCCTGTATTTACTCATGCTGTTGATCGGCTTTATACTGAACTACATGGATACCTGGATGCTTCAGAAAATGGGACAGAAGATCGTCTATCAGATGCGTGAAGAAGTATTTACCCATATACATAGTCTTTCACTGACCTTTTTTAATTCGACTCCTGTCGGAAAACTGGTAACAAGAGTATCGAATGATACCGAAGCCATTAACGAACTATTCTCCTCAATACTGGTAAAACTATTTAAGAATACTGTAAAGATCGTGGGATATGCAGTGGTGATGATTTCCATCGATGTCCGGATGGCTGGTCTGTCTTTTCTCCTCCTTCCGGTAGTGACATTTCTCACTTTCCTTTTCCAGATTCTTTCAAGGAAAGCTTACCAGATCACCCGCACGAAGATTACCGACCTGAACACATTCCTCTCGGAACATATTTCCGGCATGCGTCTGATACAGATTTTTGCGCGAGAGGAAGCTAAATACAAACAGTTCAAGGGAAAATCCCAGGAATTATTTGAGGCAAACTGGCGTGAAGTCATGATTTTCGCAATTTTCCGGCCCGCCATCTATCTGACTTCCATCCTTGCCATGGTCATCGTGATCGGAGGAGGCAGCTACTGGGTGCTTCAGGGTACACTCTCGCTGGGTACACTTTTTATTTTTATCAGCTATATCAGTTCCTTCTTTGAACCAATTCAGGATCTGGCTGAGCAGTTCGGTACTCTTCAGTCCTCTCTTGCTTCCGCTGAGAAAATATTTTCAGTACTGGATGTAAAGCCTGAGATTACAAGCCCTGCCTCTCCTGTTCCGGTTCAAATCAAGGGCCGTATCGAATTCCGTCATGTGTGGTTCGCATATGAGAAAGATGACTATGTGCTCAAAGATGTCAGCTTCGTCATCGAACCCGGACAGAAGATTGCCTTTGTCGGTGCCACCGGTGCCGGGAAAAGCTCCATTCTCAATCTGATTGGACGTTATTTCGATATTCAGAAAGGAGAAATTCTGATTGATGGCGTGAACATCCGCGATATCGACACGGATGTACTTCGCAGAGCCATCGGGCAAGTGCAGCAGGATGTTTTCATTTTCACAGGAGATATCAAAAACAATATTTCTCTAAATAATGAAGAAATCTCTCTTGAACAGATTCAGACAGCCGCTCAAACCGTCGGTGCAGATTCCTTTATCCAGAAACTCCCCGGCGGCTATGACGAACCGGTTACCGAGCGCGGAAGCACGCTCTCGGCCGGGCAGCGGCAGCTTCTTTCCTTTGCACGCACACTCGCTTATGATCCGACCATCCTGGTTCTGGACGAGGCGACTGCCAACATAGATACTGAGACGGAAAGCCTGATCACCAAAGCGTTAGAGCGCCTCATGGAAGGCCGCACTACCATCATGGTGGCCCATCGTCTCTCCACCATCCAGCATGCAGACAAGATCATCGTTATGCATCATGGAGAAATCCGCGAACAAGGCTCTCATCAGGAGCTTCTGCATAAAAACGGACTTTATCGGAAGCTTTATGATCTGCAGCTTGTTAATAACTAATATCAGGAGGACACAACAATGATTAACAAAGAATTTCATGCATCCAGAAGACAAAAATACGGCGATTTACTAAAAGATAATTCTATGGGATTTTTATTCGCTGGTGACCTCATCATGGATCGGGGGGATCTTGAATATCCCTTCACTCCGAACGCAAACTTCTACTATCTGACAGGTTTTGATCAGCCGAAGGCGATTCTTATGATAACGAAAATCCATAATCAGATCCATGAGACACTATTCATCGACCACCCGGATGAAACTGCCAGAAGATGGATGGGTGTTTTCTACACAAAAGAAAGTGTGAAGGAGGAAACCGGTATTGAAACTGTGGAATATCTGGAACGTTTCGAGTCTTCCATTCCTCTGTTCCGGAGCCCCGACCGAATCCAACATGTATATGTCGATATTGCGAACTGGGGTGGCCCCAATGAAACAACACCGGCACAGGCATTTGCGAAAAGGATCCTGGACTATGACCCGACTCTTACGCTGCACAATACCTTCCATGCACTTTCTCTGATACGTCAGGTTAAGACAAAGGAAGAAATCCAGCTTCACTGGAAAGCATGTGATATCACCACAAAAGGCGTAAATAACATGTTAAAAAATCTTCGTCCCGGTATGTATGAATATGAGATAGAAGCATATTTTGATTTTATCCTGAAATCCAACCATGCACGCCATGCATTTACCACCATCGCTGCTTCCGGCAAAAATGCCTG
This sequence comes from Bariatricus sp. HCP28S3_D3, assembly GCF_052065755.1. NCBI lineage: Bacteria > Bacillati > Bacillota > Clostridia > Lachnospirales > Lachnospiraceae > Bariatricus > Bariatricus sp. HCP28S3_D3. The sequence goes on from NZ_JBQHTK010000029.1 coordinate 11,323, forward strand.
CTGTATGCACTATGAACAGAATGACCGTCAGATGCAGGACGGGGATATGGTGCTGTTCGACCTGGGTGCCGAATGGGGATACTATGCTTCTGATGTGAGCCGTACCTTCCCGGTAAATGGTAAATTCACCCAGCAGCAAAAGAATCTCTACAACGTTGTTCTGAAGGGCCTGAACGCAGCCCTTGATGCCACAAAACCCGGTCAGAAAAAGAGTGAATTGCAGGAAATCAGCAAAAACGTTATGGCAGAAGAGCTAATAAAACTTGGAATGATTGAAAAACCGGAAGAAATCTCCAAATACTATTTCCATGGTTCCGGTCACTATATCGGGCTTTATACCCACGATGTCGGAAATGATAATGAACTGCTGGAAGAAGATATGGTATTTACATTGGAGCCTGGATTATACTTTGACGACCTGAATCTGGGGATCCGAATCGAAGATACACTGGTTGTGACCAAAGACGGTTACGAAGTAATGTCAGATGGGATTCCGAAAACAGTAGAAGAAATCGAGGCATTTATGGCAAGATAAGGGGATGACCGGGGAATGGGTACATAGACACAACTCGTGTCTATGTATTCGTCCCCGGTCACTTTAATTCGCGTTCCAGTCCACCATGCTCCCAATCTCCCCAAGCAGATTCGTCTGCATGATCCAGCGGATCTGCTCCGGATCATCAAACTGGCCAAGTGCCCACATCAGCTTCGTCACCGCAGCTTCCGAAGTCATATTTCCGGTCTCGATTGCACCGCAGTCGAGCACCTGTCTTCCTACTTCATACACTTTAAAGTCACTGCCTTCGTACATGCACTGACTGCCGACTGCGACCACCATTCCGTCTTCCACAGCTTTTCCGACTGCTTCTGTCATATTCCGCTTCCAGAACGGCAGTCCGCCGATGCCAAATGCCTCAATATACACGCCGCGGATCCCCATTTCTTTCAGCTTGTCAAAGATATTCGGTGAAATTCCCGGAAACAGTTTCAGCAAAAAGACATCCGTACAGAATTTATTCTGAAGAATACATGGTGCGCCGGTACGTCTCACAATAGACGGATTGACCATCAGTCCACTACTGTTGATCCGTGCCGCATACGGGTAATCGATGCTTTCAAATGCATCAAAACTACGTGTCCGGACCTTACTTGCCCTTGTTCCCATAATGATCTTACGGTTGAATGCCACATATACTCCCGGTGTACCGCTTGCTGCCATATGAAGTGCAGCCCTGCAGTTCTCTGTCGCGTCTGCGATCGGATTCTCGATGGAAACCTGACTTCCCGTTAAGACCACCGGGATCTCCACATTCTGCAGAGCAAAAGACAGGGCACTTGCCGTATATGCCAGTGTATCCGTGCCGTGAATGATCACAATCCCGTCATACTTTCTGCGGCGTTCATACACACATTGTGCAATCCTGCTCCATTCCTCCGGCTGCATATTAGAACTGTCCAGCATAAAAAGTTCTTCGTTTTCCACTTCAAAGCCATCTGTCAGCCCTGCAATTTTATTCAATATTTCATTACCGTGAAGTTCCGGCGTCAGTCCCTTTTCCCCATGTGACGAAGCCAGTGTTCCTCCGGTTCCCAGCATCAGAATTTTCTTCATGTAATTTCCTCTCTCCTTCATTTTCCTATACATCGGAAAGTATTATAACATAGTTCCGAAAATAAGGAAAGAATTGCATCTACAAGAAATCCTATCCGTCAGGTATACACATAAGTCTGTATATCGGGTGCAGAATTTCCGATTATATTTTGATTTCTTTGCCATCCGTCGTAATACTTTCCACTTCATCCGGATTCAGCGGTTCTCCCAGGACTCCGACTCCGTAATATCCCCTGAACTTATATCCGGCTGTTCCTCTTGAAGCTCCCCATGAATCTGTTACTGTAATTGCGATCGTTCTTCCGTCTTTCATCGTAATTTTTTCGATTTTCATTGCTTCCAGATTCCCGGTTGGCACATCCCAACTATCGGATGCAATGCTTCCCTCGATTCGAATTCCGAGCGGCGTGATTTCAACGGTTGTGAGATAACCTGCCGCCTCACCCACCTGCACCTTCTCGTGCATTTTTGCCTTTTTTATCACTGTCCGATAATCAAATTTCCACTCCAGATCCCAACAACCACTAAATACCAGCTCTTTTGGGGGTGCATCGTCATTTTCTCCCATTCCCAAATCATGATAATAATAGAGATTCTCAAAAGTAAGGGCCACTTTACTTCTGTCGATATTCTTCGTACCTGAAATTTCCAACAGAAAAAGCAGTTTCCCATCCTCCACCTGGGACTGCAGAACAGAACTGCGGTCCAAAGCTCCCTGGAAATAATTTGTTGTGACTTCCAGATCAAAATCCTCCGCCATAAAATAATCTGTTTCCGGGTCAAAATCTTCCGGGACTTCGTAGTCCGTATCGATCCGTATATAAGCCGCGTTCTTATCTCCGATCGAAGACGACGCGGTAAATGTAATCTCTTTTTGCTCCCCGATGAGCAGATCCCTGCCACTGCAGGTGTCCGATTCTCCGATCAGAACGGTTCCGTCCTCAAGCTGCGTGGTATCCGCATCGCGGATTCCCATAAAATCCAGGATTGCCCGGTCCCGGGCGTGCCGTACCCCCGCAGACACAGCCATAACTCCCAGTGCCAGAACCAGCGTAGCCGCCAGAAGAACGACCACCAACTTCTTCGGATTCATTCTCCTTAGGGTCTTTCTGCCCGTTTCACCGAATCCCGCACTTTCCATAATAAGATCCTCATCCAAATATTCCAACAAATCCAGCATTTCTTCACCTTTCATACCTCATACCCCTCCTTTTCCAGAAACTGTTTCATTTTACCTCTCACACGGAACAATATGGATTTGACCGTGTTTTCCGGGCAGGCAAATTCCTCCGCAATTTGCGCCACCGAATCCGCATACCAGTAACGCCGCACGAACATGTTCCGTTGCTGTTCCGGAAGGCTTCGGAGAAATTCACTGACAACTCTCCCAAATTCATTTCCGTCAATCACAGTCTGCATGTTACGCTTCCTGTCCGGAATGCACTGCTCCAGTTCGCCGGAAAGCTCCACGATAACCGCGTTCCGTTTTTGACGGTTCTTTTTCCGGCAGACATCCAGCGAAAGATGTCGGATGATCTTCGCCAGAAATGCAAAGAAATACTCCCGCGGCTCATTTGGCGGTATCCGTTCCCACGCCTGAAGGTATGTGTCATTCTCACATTCCTTCGCGGTCTCCATATCCTGCAGAAGACGATTGGACAATACCAGAAGTCTGGATCCATATTTCTCACTGGTATGTCTGATCGCATCCGGCTCCCGTTTTAAATATAAATCGATAATCTCTCCATCCAGCATGGCTCTCCCCCCTGTCTTTTTCGACTGATTTATCATTCTGACCTTTCATTTCTAATAGCGTCATTTGCATCTCCCAGGTTGCATATGTAGTTAAAAAATTCGTGGATCTTTTTTCCGTATGCTTGACAGCAAAAAAAGATGTATCATTTTTCCAAACGATACATCTTTTTTCAGCGAGTTATCAAACATCGACCTTACAGCCGCTCCTTATTCTCTAAATACGATCTCTCCCGTTTTTTCATCCATACTCTCGACAATGGCCAGTGATTCCAGATGAATTCCCTTCGAACGGATCAGATCTCCGCCTGTCTGGAATCCCTTTTCAATCACGATACCGGCTCCGACTAAAGTTGCCCCGGAATCTTCGATCAATTGGGTCAGTCCTTCCAGCGCTTTGCCGTTTGCAAGGAAATCATCAATGACAAGTACTTTGTCTCCTTCTCCGAGAAATTCCTTTGCCACAATAATGTCATAGACCCGTCCGTGGGTAAATGATTCAACTTTCGTTGTATAGACGTCTCCTGCAATATTCTTCGTCTGTGTCTTCTTTGCAAATACGACCGGTACCTGAAATACTTCTGCCACAACACAGGCAATTCCAATACCTGAAGCTTCAATCGTCAGAATTTTATTAATCTCTTCCCCTTCGAAACGGCGCTTGAATTCTTTGCCGATTTCGTGGAAAAGCTGTACATCCATCTGGTGATTCAGAAAGCTATCCACTTTTAAGACGTTTCCCTCTTTAATTTTCCCGTCTTTCCGTATTCTGTCCTTTAATAATCTCATCTTTCCTGACCTCCGCTTGCTGCCGGTGTATCAATTGTACACTTGTAAAATCATTGTACTTAGTTTTCACAATAATTGCAAGCTGTTTATTGCTGCATTTTGATTTAATTCACTATCCCATATATCTACATCTTCCAGTTCCCGTTCATTGGAAATCTGAAAGAAAACAGCATCATCCCAGTGCTTCTTCAGTACCTTTTTGCCGCCACTGTCACCTTCCAGTTCAAGTAGCTCTGAAACATATTTCTGTGCAAACCAGACCGGGTTCCCTGTCCTCTCTTCACAGCAGACGCAGCCCAGTCCTTCCTCTCCGGATTTTTCCATATATTCAAGGAATTCTTCCGCCGTTTTCTCTGATAAATACGGCTGATCTGCTACAAAAAATACATATGCATCCATCGCACCGGCCGCTTCCAGCGCTTTTTTCACCGTCCACGATGCACCTTTGAAACTCTCAGGCGAAAACGCAGTCTTTACTCCGGATTTTCCGGCCTCTTCTATGATTTCCGGATACTGGGTAACGACCAGTAATTCCCACTCTGAATGTCTATTTTCAATCCTCTTCAACCGCTCCAGCAAATGCAGATACATTCGCTTTCCTTCGATCGGCCACAGGAGCTTATTTCCTTTGCCAAACCGGCGGCTGTTGCCAGCCGCCAGATAAATCAAAGCCACTCTCATTTTCTTACAATTCCCATTGCGATCTTTTCACTTGTGATCGGCAGTTCACGGAACCAGATGCCGGTCGCATTCGCAATTGCATGTGCAAGTGCCGGAGCGGGTGTATTGATCACAATTTCCCCGATGGATTTTGCGCCAAACGGACCCGTCGGCTCATGGCTCTCCTCAAATTCCACCCGGAGTTTTCCCATATCGAGCCTGGTTGGCAATTTATACTGCATAAAGGACTGGTTCAACATCTGCCCTTTATCGGAATACTGTATGTTTTCATACAATGCCATTCCGATTCCCTGCACGATTCCGCCCTCTGTCTGCACGCGGGCAAGATTCGGATTGATCACGGTTCCGCAGTCCACAACAGCCACGTAGTCCAGAATTTCCACATGTCCGGTCTCTTTATCCAGTTCGATTTCCACCATACCGACCATAAACGGCGGCGGTGAAATCGGAGAACTGTGTGTTTCCGTCACCTGAAGTGCACATTCATTGCCGCACATGGATGATGTACCGATCTCCTGCAGAGTTACGGTTTCTCCATTTTCCAGATTCTTTGCACGATGACCGTCAAATTCAATCTTATCCACGGTACAGTACAGCATCTCGGCTGCCCGTTCGCAGATCTTTATCTGCAGCTTTTCACATGCCTTCTCCACCGCTTTTCCTGTAACATATGTCGTACTGGACGCATAGGATCCGGAATCATACGGAGAAGTATCGGTATCTGCTCCCGATACGATGATATTTTCCATCTGACAATCCAGGCATTCTGCTGCCATCTGGGCCAGGATCGTATCGCAACCTGTTCCCATGTCTGCCGCACCGATCATCAGTGTATAGATTCCGTCCTCATTCAGTTTAATCGTTGCAGAGCCGACATCAACACCGGAAATACCGGACCCCTGCATCGCCATACTGACACCGACACTTCGCACTTTGCCGTTTCCCATATCACGGCATGGGAATTTTTCATCCCATCCGATCATCTCTTTGGCTCTCAAAAGGCACCGGTCCAGTGCACAGCTCTTTGCCGTCTCGCCGTAATATGCCGGCATCGTCTGACCTTCACGAACCATATTTTTCAGGCGAAGCTCGACCGGATCCATCCCCAGTCTTCCCGCCAGTTCATTGACTGCACTCTCTACAGCAAAAATACCCTGAGTCGCTCCATATCCACGGTATGCTCCCGCTGACATGGTATTCGTATATACAACATCATAGGCGAAACGATGTGCCTCAAGAGAACCGTATAATGGAATAGATTTATGGCCGGACAGTCCTACGGTCGTAGGGCCATGTTCTCCGTAAGCCCCCGTATTGGATAACGTATATACATCAATCGCCCGAATTCTTCCGTCTTTGTCTGCCCCGACTTTCACAGAAACTTCCATCTCATGCCTCGGCGAGGACGCCGTCTGTGATTCCTCCCGGGTAAATATCATCTTGGATGCCTTCCCGGTCTTCCATGTCACAAATGCCGGGAAAATCTCCGCTACTACCGTCTGTTTTGCTCCGAATCCGCCACCGATTCTTGGCTTCATCACACGAATCTTTGATTTCGGTATTCCCAGTGCATTAGAGAGGATTCTGCGCGCATGGAATACGATCTGAGTGGAGCTGAGTACATTCAGCCGCCCGTATGTATCCATATAGCATACTGTCCGGAATGTTTCCATCATCGCCTGCTGATTCGCCAGCGTATGCCAGGTTCCTTCCACCACGACATCGCAGTCTGCAAGCACCTGATCCACATCTCCGTGACCGCTGCTTTCACATGCGCAGAGATTTCTCTTATTATCCGCACCGACCGGGGACAAGGATTTCCAGGTATCCTCCGGATGCACCAGAAGTTCATTGTCCTTTGCCTTACGGAAATCCAGAATCGCCGGCAGTACTTCATATTCCACTTTAATCATTCTGAGTGCCTGTTCCACACACTCCTCATTCGCTCCGGCAACGATCGCCACCGGGTCGCCCACATACCGCACATGTCTGTCAAGAATCAAGCGGTCATAAGGGCTGGGTTCCGGATAGGTCTGTCCAGCCATTGTAAATCTCTGCTGCGGCACATCTTCCCATGTATAAATATCTTCAATTCCCGGAACTCGCTTTGCAATATCTGTTTTTATATTCTTTACCATCGCGTTCGCGTGAGGACTTCTGAGTACCTTGACAACCAGACAGTCCTTCGGTGCCAGATCATCGGTAAATACCGGTTTCCCCTGAACCAGCGCCATGGCATCTTTTTTTCTGAACGGCTGACCAACTACCTGCATACGGCACCTCCCTGTTTCTTGTATTCTATAAATGCACGGATTCCTCTGAGCTGCCCTTCATATCCGGAGCAACGGCACAGATTCCCCGCCAGATATTCCCTGATTTCGTCATCTGTAGGAGCCGGATTCTCCCGGAACAGGGCTATTGCATTCATGATCATTCCCGGATTGCAGAATCCGCACTGCTCTGCCCCCTGATCTGCGATAAATGCGCCGAATTCAGCAGCTTCCTCCTGCAGTCCCTCCAGAGTCTGCACTGCATGTCCGTCCGCTCTTGCTGCAAGTACGGAACAGGAAAGCACCGGCTTTTCATCCAGAAATACGGTGCAAAGACCGCAATTGGAGGTCTCACATCCCCGTTTCACACTATAACATCCATGATTTCTCACAAAATCGATCAAAAGCAGATCCGGTTTGATATCTTCTGTCACTTTTTTCCCATTCAGCATCACACTAATCTGCATTTTGCCGCCCCCTTTCTTCCAGAAGTGCCAGGATTGCCCGTTTCAGCAGCACACCTGCCAAATGGCTCCGGTACTCGGCACTGGCACGCATATTACTTCCTGTAGGAATCTGTTCTGCCAATTCTTTCGCCATCTGCTCCGCCTCCAATTCTGTGCATCTTCCCTCTTCAATCGCCTTTTTCCATTCTTCTTTTAACGGAACGCAGATTGCTTTTGACGGTCTTGCTCCCACGACCGCTCTTGCCCCGCGATCATCCGCAGAAACAGCAACTGCCAGTACCGGAAAATCCGTCTTTACGTTTCTGTGTGAAAGATAGGCGTGAAGTCCCGGCTTCTTTTTCACGATCAGCCGCACCAGAATGTCGTTATCCTTCTCCATCTCCGCAAATTCTTCGAGCGGAATCACTCCGCCTTTATACAATTCAACATAGGTATCCAGAGCCAGAAAACAAGTCAGTACATCGGAAAATCCAAATCTTCCGAAAATGCTTCCCCCTACAGTCGCCAGATTCCGGAACTGTACACCTACGATCGGTTTCACGCTCTCTCTGACAATTCCATGACTCCATTCATTGAGTCCTTCATGGAGTTCAAGCTGACGCAGTGTAACCATACATCCGATCCGATATTCTACCTCATTTTCTTCAATCTGATCCAGCCCCAGTGCCGATAAGTCAATCGCTGTCTGAATCCTTGCATCGCTCATCTTCATCCAGAGCATTCCCCCGATGATCCGGTTCGTCTTTTTCTGGTTGAGCTGGTAAGCCTGCTCCAGACTTTCCGCCCTCACATACTCTTTGATTTTCAACATGTTCCAATTCCCTCCGTCTATAGGTATTTCTCCTCTATTTGATGCAGCGAAACCATACCGCCACATTCTTCACGCTTTTGCATGACCTCTCTCAGTTCTTTTCTTGTATCGTCTTCCAGCCTGTCTATCTGATTGATCAAATATCGATATTCGCAAACCACATTCTTCTTTTGTCCGTCCCTGCTGGTCAGCGCCTCGGCCATATGTACTACTTTAATCTGTTCATCCGGTTCACAACGAAAATATGCGCACGCAATATGGTATCTGTGGCACGCCTCTCTGAACGTTCTGCCGATCGCTCCTGCCCCTGCCACACCGATCACCATATCCGTCTTTGCCGGAATAACCGGCTCATGATCTGCCGGAAATTTCATCGGCAGCTGTCTGCTGCCATCTCCCTCCACCAGGACAATGTCATATTCTTTCAGCAATTCTCCCGGGAATTCTTCCGATATTCCTTTGATCTTTCCGTCTTCACACGGAATTCCAAGCGGACGAAAACAGTATCGCCCCTCCGCCTGCATATGCGTGGTCGTCGTAACAGCCACTTTGTATCCCGCATCGGTCAGTTCTCTGGCAAGAAGATAGATCAATGTAGTTTTCCCGCCTGCCCCAACAACAGTGATCATGCGATGCTTCTGCGGTACGATCCGAAGCAGGCCGGTCAGTTCTTTAACTTCCGCCTTCATTCTATACGCCAGCCTTTTTACAAATATCATTCAGGCAACATCTGTCACAATACGGTTTCGTACGTGCTGTACAGACATCCCGTCCATGAAACACAAGCCGGTGACAGAAATCGCTTCCTTCTTCCGGCGGAACAAGCTTCCAGAGTGCCATTTCTACTTTCTTCGGCTCCTTTATCCCGTCAACCAGACCGATTCTGTTTACCAGACGAATACAATGTGTATCCGTCACGATCGCCGGCTCACCGAACACATCCCCCATGATCAGATTGGCACTCTTTCTGCCCACTCCCGGCAGCTTCAAAATCTTGTCGAAGTCCTTTGGAATCTTTCCGCCGTACTCGTCTCTCAGCATTTTCATGCAGGCGCTGATATCCCTCGCCTTGCTCCGTCCCAGACCGCATGGCCGGACAATGGCTTCAATATCATCCACATCCGCTTCCGCAAGAGCTTCCACAGTCGGGTACTTTTTATACAGCCCTTCCACGACCACATTTACCCGGGCATCCGTACACTGCGCCGCAAGACGCACACTGACCAGAAGTTTCCAGGCCTCATCGTAATCCAACGTGCATCCTGCCTCCGGATATTCCTTCTTCAAACGCTCTATTACTTCTAATGTTAACTGTTTCTTTGTCATTTCTTCTGTAAACACCTCTTTCTGTGCCGATAAGTCAGGTCTCCCCGACTTCTTCATATCGACACATATATTGTTATTGTACCATTTCCTCTTAAATCAGTAAAGGAAAAGCCAATTACTTACAACATACAAAATCATACATCTGCCATTGATTTTTTTCGATATTTATGTATAATTATAGGGAAAGAAGTTGGATTTTCCACTTCTTTTATTGAATCTCGTAAACCCCTACATTTATTAAGGTAGGTATATTATTACTAGAAAAGAGGTTAAACGAAATGGCAGAAATCAATTTAAGCAAGTACGGAATTACCGGAACTACAGAAATCGTGTACAATCCTTCTTATGAGATGTTATTCGAAGAAGAGACCAAACCGGAACTTGAAGGATTTGAAAAAGGACAGGAAAGCGAACTTGGTGCAGTCAATGTAATGACAGGTGTTTATACCGGACGTTCTCCTAAAGACAAATTTATCGTAGTAGATGAGAATTCCAAAGACACTGTATGGTGGACAAGTGATGAATATAAGAATGATAACCACCCTGCAACCGAAGAAACATGGAACGCAGTTAAGGATATCGCAATCAAAGAACTTTCTGATAAGAGACTTTTTGTTGTAGATGCATTCTGCGGCGCTAACAAGGACACTCGCATGGCTATCCGTTTCATTATGGAAGTTGCATGGCAGGCTCATTTTGTTAAGAACATGTTCATCCGGCCTACAGAAGAAGAACTGAAAGATTTTGAGCCAGACTTCGTTGTATACAACGCTTCTAAGGCAAAAGTTGAAAATTATAAAGAATTAGGCCTGAATTCTGAGACCGCTGTTGTATTTAACATTACAAGCCGCGAGCAGGTTATCATTAATACATGGTACGGCGGAGAGATGAAGAAAGGTATGTTCTCTATGATGAACTACTATCTGCCGCTGAAGGGCATCGCTTCTATGCACTGCTCCGCAAACACAGATATGAACGGTGAGAACACAGCTATCTTCTTCGGTCTTTCCGGAACAGGTAAAACAACACTTTCCACAGATCCGAAACGTCTCCTCATCGGTGATGACGAACACGGCTGGGATGACAATGGCGTATTTAACTTTGAAGGCGGATGCTACGCTAAGGTTATCAACCTTGACAAAGAATCCGAGCCGGATATCTACAACGCAATCAGACGTGATGCACTTCTTGAGAACGTTACATTAGACGCAGAAGGAAAGATCGATTTCAACGATAAGAGCGTAACAGAAAATACTCGTGTATCTTATCCGATCAACCACATTGAAAATATCGTTCGTCCGGTTTCTTCCGCTCCTGCAGCCAAGAATGTAATCTTCCTGTCAGCAGATGCATTCGGTGTTCTTCCTCCGGTTTCTATTCTGACTCCAGAGCAGACACAGTACTACTTCCTGTCAGGATTCACAGCAAAACTTGCAGGTACAGAACGTGGAATCACAGAACCGACTCCAACCTTCTCAGCATGCTTCGGACAGGCATTCCTTGAACTGCATCCGACAAAATATGCAGAAGAACTTGTTAAGAAGATGGAAGTAAGCGGAGCAAAGGCATACCTGGTTAACACCGGATGGAACGGAACAGGTAAACGTATCTCTATCCGCGATACCCGTGGTATCATCGATGCAATCCTGAACGGAGATATCCTGAATGCTCCTACCAAGAAGATTCCGTACTTCAACTTCGAAGTACCGACAGAACTTCCGGGCGTAGACACAGGTATCCTTGATCCACGCGATACTTACGCTGATGCTGCTGAATGGGAAGCTAAAGCAAAAGATCTTGCTGAAAGATTTATTAAGAACTTCGCTAAATACGAAGGTAATGATGCAGGAAAAGCTCTTGTTCCGGCTGGTCCGCAGTTATAATTCATTCCAAATTCTACAAATGGGGCTGTCGCATGACAGCCCCATTTTTCTCACGATACGTTTCCTATTCCGCATCTACATTCTTTTCTTCTACTTTTTTAATATCCATATCTTTCGGCAAAATCAGGCTCAGGATAATAGAGACCACAAATACAACCGCCACAACATTTTCCGCAAAGACCGTCTGTACAACTTTCGGAAATACACTCCAGATTGCATTTTCACTTGCGGAAGTAAATCCTATGCCGATTGCCAGTGAAAGTGCCGCTATCGTGGTATTTCTCTGATCAAATCCGCATTTAGCGATCATCTGAACTCCCGAAACCATGATGGTTCCAAACATCATCAGTGTGCATCCTCCAAGAACCGAGTCCGGAAGAGATGCGAAGAAATTACCTACCGGCGGCAAAAGTCCTGCCAGGATCATGCAAACCGCCCCGGTCATGATCGTAAAACGGTTTACCACTTTTGTCATAGCAATCAGTCCTACATTCTGTGAAAAAGACGTTACCGGCGGACATCCAAAAAGCGCCGAAACGGAAGAGGCATATCCGTCACATGCCAGAGAACCGGAAATTTCCCTTCCTTCAATCTCACGATCCAAGCCTCCTGACACCATAGCAGATGTATCTCCTATCGTTTCCGCTGACGATACCAGGAAAATGATGCATACGGAAATAATTGCCCCCAGATGGAATTCCGGTTTGAACGGAAGCAATGTCGGAAGTGAAATAATTCCCCCGGACATGATAAGACTCAAATCAACTTTATGCAAGAAAATCGCCAGAATATATCCCACGGTAAGTCCTGCAAGCACTGACAACTGCTTTAAATAGCCTTTTGCAAATATATTCCACAGCAAACAGGTTACTAATGTCACAGTCCCCAATATCAGATTCTGTACGGATCCAAAATCATCTGCATAACCGCCGCCAAAAGATCTCGTCCCCACGGTAAACAGAGAATATCCTATAGCTGTTACCACAGTAGCCGACACAATCGGAGAAATGATCTTTCTCCAGTATTTCGCCAAAAGTCCCAATGTTCCTTCAAAAACACCACCAATCAGCACTGCTCCGATCACTGACGGGTATCCGTAGCCTGCCGCAACCGTACTGAGAACGGTCACAAATGTAAAACTGACTCCCATTACGATCGGAAGCCTGGAACCAATCCTCCACACCGGATAGAGCTGAATTAACGTTGCGATACCTGCCACAAACATGGCATTTTGCAAAAGCATCGCGATCTGCTCCTGGCTCAGTGCCGGTTGTGCCGCTCCCGCAATAATGGTAATCGGTGCAAGATTTGACACAAACATTGCCAAAATGTGCTGCAGTCCGAACGGAATCGCCTTGCTCACCGGAACCCTTCCATCCAGCTTATAAATATTGCTGATACTGCACTCCTTTGTACTCCCTCGCATCACATTTCCTCCTTATTTAAAATTATGGGTAACTGTTCAGAGCCAACCTCGAAAACACTCCGTATTTCCTCAGTGTGGCGTATCCGCCAAATAGATTTGTACAAAAAAGTGCTCACGAATGCAAGCATTCATAGCCCTTTTTTTGACAAATCTGCTTGGCCCTGAACAGTTACAAATTATGTATAAATATTACAGAAAAAAGCCCAGAAACATAAATTTCTGGGTTTTTCCTTAAAGGCGCCAACCAGATTTGAACTGGTGATAGAGGTGTTGCAGACCTTTGCCTTACCACTTGGCTATGGCGCCATATTCAATTGAGAGCTTACGCTCAATGACTCCGACGGGAATCGAACCCGTGTTACCGCCGTGAAAGGGCGATGTCTTAACCGCTTGACCACGGAGCCTTATTTATTTCTCATCAGCCGTTCACCCGCTGACAAAAGATATATTAACACAGCTTAAAAGTTTTTGCAAGTGTTTTTTTTATTTTTTTATTTTATTTTGTAGAAAGAAATCTGGTTATGAAGCAGAAAGTTTCACTGCCGGATTCCTTCTGCTCCATCTCTTGATTCTTGTTATTCAGCCTCGTCCACAGCCCAACGGTCAAGCTGTTTCATAAATTTAACATCTTCAGAAATCACACGAACCGGTTTTTTATAATCAATTGCCATCAACCCCAAAACAGACTTTCCATCAGCAATCTGGTTATCCATCGTATGTACACCGATATCCATTGGCGAAGAACACGCCAGGTGCATAAAATCTCTAAGATCATTAGATGTATTTAACATAATTTCCCTGATCATTTGACTACCTCCTTCTCACATTTCCATTATCCGAAGTGAGTATAGCATTTTTATATCCAAAATACAATATCCAATATCACATATTTTTTTGTGCTTTTTTGAATAATTTCTTCGTCTTATTTTACATATTTCCACATTTTCAGCGCTATACAAAGTTCTTCTTTCTCTTTCGCTGCTTCTTCAAAATCGGCGCCGCTCATTACAATATCAATTGCCTGACGCATGGCTCTTGCTCCTGCTGCTGCGCCTCCCGGATGGCCCTGCACTGCGCCGCCTGCCGCGAGCACAATATCTTTCCCCACTTCTCCAATATATTTCTCTACCATACCCGGATGCACGCCTCCGCCAATTGAAGGCATAGAAGGCTTAAGATGATAAAACGGAAGTACAAGCTGTGCTACTGTCTGCATATATTTCTGATGATTCAATGGATATCCTCCATATGGCGTGTTTACCATTACGATATCCGCCCCTGCAAGTCTGGCCAGTTTACCTGCTGCAAGCGGGGAAGACATTCCATTCAATACTCCTTCGTAGAACATTCCAGAACCTGCCGCATGGCCCAGAACCGGCAATTTCGTTGCCTCAGTTACCTCTTTCAGCACGCTGTAACCGACCGCCGCAAAATTGACCATAATGCCATCTGCTCCTGCCTCTTCAACACGGCGGATATTTTCCAGAATCTCTCCTGCACCACTGGTTACATTGACAAAATATTTCACTCTTTCTCCGGTCTCTTCATAAGCCGCCTCCGCCGCTTTCTTATATTCACGCACTCTTTCCTCGGGTTTGCTATAAGGAGGATTTCCCAGAAGCTCGTCATCTTTGATAAAATCTACTCCTCCCAATGCCGTTTCATAGAAAATCTTTGCTCCCTCTTTCGGGGTAAGCCCTGTACAGGGTTTGATCATATTCAGCAAAATAGGTCTTTCCTGAATGCCTGCAAATTTACGGATTCCTTCAATCCCATATGACGGCCCTTCAAATTCAGACGCATATTCTTCAGGAAATTCAATATCCAGCAGCTTTACCTGTGCTGAAGTTGACGCATCATTTCCCAGAAGGGACGTAATCATAAGCGGCAGATCTGTACTGAAATTAACAGCCGGATAGGCAATCTGGATGATATATTCTCTTTCATCCGTATCAATCTGTGTCACAAGATCCAATGACGGAACATCAAAAATATTGACTACTTTCCCCATATATTTTTCTCGAATCTCATCTGTAATACCCGGAATTGGGATCCAGGTTCCAATCGTCTGCCCAATCGCCAGCGTCGACGCTTTTTTGAAAACATCCGTCTCTTTCGGGAGTTTAATGTAATAAGTTGCAATCACATAATTCTGTTCGCGGATATTTTCTGCTAATGTGTATAATACCGAATCCATTTACGGCTCCTTTCCCAGTCGAAGTTTACCTCCGTCCAATTCTTCTTCCAATTTCCAAAGGACAAAAGATTTTGCTCTCTATGGAAATGAGTTGCATATAGAGCAAAAGAAAGAGCCCAGGTGCCGCTCAGACACTCAGGCTCTTCCGTCCTTATACTATAATTCTGCTTTACTACTATGCGTTTTCATGAAAATACACATCGGAATAATAAGGAATATTCTCCGCTCTGCTTTTCAAATTCTGTTGCAGCAAACGATAGATCAGTTCGCTGTCTCTTCTCTTCAATGCATCCAGATAGCTCTGATGCTCCGCGATCATCTTCTCCCTTGATTCCTCACTGTCCAGCAATTTCTGTCCGTAGATCAGTTTAAAGAAGGAAAGATTATCCCATAATGATTCAATCATAACACAAATACGATCCAGCTGACTTGCCTTGTATATAGAGAAATGATACAAACGATTCTGCTGGTACACTTCCACCGCATCAAGTTCTTTTCCACGTACAATACGCTTATATTCCTCCTGGATCTCACTTAAATGCCGAATCTCCTGATCCGTGATCTTCTCGCAGGCATATTTTGCAGCAATCGGTTCCAACGCTGTTCGTGCTATATAAATCTGCCTTACATCTTCCTTCGTAAGTGTCACCAGTCTTGTTCCTGCATACGGAATAGATTCTGCCAGGCCCTTCTTCTCCAGATTACTGAGTGCTTCGCGGATCGGCATCCTGCTTACTCCCAGCTGGGTTGCCAGTTCCTCCGTATTCAGCTTATCTCCCATCGAAAGCTTGCCACTCATGATCCATTCCATAAGCTTATCCAGAACCAGATCCGGCAGCTTACTGTGCTGAAGAGTATCTGTGTTCAAATCATTCATTGTTATACGCATATTAGTTCTCATTTAGCTTTCACCTATAGTCAGATTTACAAGCCAAGCTTTGATACGGCCGCCTTTAATATAGCCACTTGTGCGGTCTCTTCAATTAATTCTGCATTATGTTCCGCATTGATTGCGTCTTTTCCAACTGCTACGAGCCCGTGATCTACCAGTAAAAATGCCGGCAGGTCAGGATTCTCTTTATATATCTCTTCTACCATTGAGAAATATTCCGGCTTTACCATGGCCGCCGGTACATTCAGAGTAGGAATATCTGCACAAATTTTTAATTTAGAATGCCATGTAGTTCTGGGAAGTGGTTTTTCCGTAGATGCCCATGCAATCGAATACGGTGAATGTGTATGAACAACGGCATTCACCTCCGGGCATATCCGATACAGCAACCCATGTAATAAAGCTTCTCTTGTAGGTTTGCCCTCTCCTTCAACCAGATTTCCATCGAAATCGGTAATTACAAACTTATCTGGCGCACAATCCGCAAAAGAACCCCCGCTGGCCTTTACAATCATCAAGTCTTTCCCCGGAACTCTCGCACTTACATTTCCACCGCTGCCAGTCTGTATACCTCTAGTATAAGCTCTTTTTGCAGCTATGACAAGTTCCTCTGCTATTTTTTTTACATCTTCTGTCATATTTTCCAATCCTTTCCTGTGTGCTGTTTTGCCACGATTTGTTGCTATGTTCTGCATCTAATACTGTATTTCGTCTCCGATAACACCTCTTTCACGGAGTTCATCTATCATATAATGCGCTGCCTGGATTCCCCATTCTTTCGTATCGAGATTTCCCGGAACCGTAATAATCTCGATGTTCCCATTACCGTTTTCTCTCATGGCACGAAGAATCGTATCGTCTACTTCTTTATAATACAGTTCCTCGCCTTCTCTCGTATTGTGGCGCATCCCCTCCGTAGGAAGCAATAGCTTGACCGGATAATCGATTTTCTGCAAACGATCTGTCATCCTTTTTGCAACCTCTTCTGCTTCATCCGGGAGAATCTTGATATGTGCCATGGTCGCATTATGGAGCATATATACACGTTCCTCCATTCGGGGCGGGAATTCATTGACTGCAAAATCCACAAAATCCAGTCCTCCCGTACTCACAACCAGCGGGACTTTTTTCTCAACGCTCTTTACAAGTCTATATTTTGCATCCTCTCCATAGGAGAATCCTCCTCTTCCGATCTTATCTTTGAAATATTCGGAAGTGATCTCGTGAACAGTAAGATCTAGGATTCCATCGATCAGGCCATCTGCTGCCATCTGTTCCATAATGGCACCGCCAACACCCGTTGAATGGAAACCGATCACTTCTACTCCAAGTCGTTCCAGTTCATCAACCGCCGCGCAGGCTCCCGTATTTGTGATTCCCATCAGTGTTACTCCCACAACCGGCTTTTTCCCCTTTTGCAGAACCTTTCCCGCATGCTTCACCATACCGACACAACACGCACAGGCATTCGCCATAATCTGTTTTGTCACCATGTTCAACCCGGTAAAATCGCAGATTGACGGAATCACAACAATATCCTTGTCACCGACAACCAGATCAAACGTCTTTTTTCCGCATGCTACCGTCGTAGCCATAACCTTTGGAAAGCCAATCGGAAGCTTTTTCATTGCATTTGTTGCCATAACCGTATTCTGCAGACCACCGGCAGACAAAATTCCGTCAATTTTTCCTTCTTTATACAACTTTTCCACATAACAGGCTGCAGCTTCCATCATAAAACCGATCTTTTCTCCCTTTGTCCTCGGCTCCAGCTCTTCCCATGTTTTCCCGGCATTCTCTACGACCTCAGCTCTTGACACGTCATAATTACAGGACGGGCTTGGACCAGTAGCGACATCAATGACAAGTGCAGAAATCCCTTCAGCCTCAATCTGTTCTTTCATAAATTTAACTTCGCGATATTTGGTATCGCAGCTTCCGATGATCGCTATTGTTTTCATTTCTTTACTCCTTTACTCAACCCAAAAACCCCGCAGCCATACTGCGGGGTCTTCGCCCCTACGCTGACGCAGTCGGCGGCATTTCTCTTGATAGACTAATTTTCACTAAAATATTTTGTTTCTGCTTTCTTTGCAGCTTTCTTAGCATCTTTATCGATGATTGCAGATTTGTATTCTTCATATACAAAATCCGTGTCCTTAAGTCCGATTACCGGAATCTTATTGTCATGAGAATCCTCATATTTTTCTACTGCTGCTGAAAGGATTACATCATGTGCAAGCAGAAGATGTTTATGTGGATCTACTCCGGCTTCCTTACAGCGGCGAAGTGTGTCACGAATCGTTTTCCATGCAGCAACAATATCCACATAACGTCCCGGAGGGCAGATATCATAATGTAATTCATCCTGCATAGCCTGCGGAGCATCGATATTTCCCATAACGAATACAGAGTCTCCAACACAGTAGTATGGTCCGTCTTCTGTCTCAACCACAACTGTAATATGTCCCGGGCAATGTCCGAATGCTTCATATACGCTTACTCCAGGAGCAATCTCCACTTCACCTTTTACCGTTTCAAAACGCTCATATACTCCCGGCTGATCATACGGAGCAATAAACTGATCACCAACAGTAACATCGCCATCTTTTGCAATAATTGGTCTACAATATGATTTATAATGAAGCGGAATCGGATTATGTGCGTATTCCCATTCAATTTCATGGCAGATAAAACGTGCTTTTGTAAATTTCTCAAGATAGAATACATGATCCCAGTGAAGATGTGTAAAAATAACGATATCAACATCTGACGGTTTGTATCCTACCTGAGCCAAACGGGATTCAATATCATCGATTCCCGGTCTCTGCATAGACGGTCCGTGGTGATACTTATCAGCATGCTCATTCCATGACATACCTGTATCTACCAGTATAAGCTGTTCTCCTCCTTCAATCAAGAATGTGAAATCCGGAAGCTGATCCTGCTCATTATTGATTCCCATTTTTTCAACATATTTTTTACAAGAGAAATGATACCAGTACTCCAATGGTTTTGTTGGAATATAACCGGAATTAAGTGGTCTGATTGTTAATGCCATAATAATTCTCCTCACTTTCTTTTCGTTTATTATCTTAAAATTGCTGCCAATTTTAATTCATATTGATTTACATTTTATTTATGCTGCATTTCTTTCCTGTCTTCTCTTTGTGTAAGTATCAAACAATACCATAGCGATAATTACGATACCCACAACAAGCCCCTGTGCAAAGGATGGAATTCCTTTTAAATTCATTACATTTACGATGACGGTCAGGATCAGAGATCCGATTACAGTACCGATTACTCCTCCTTCTCCACCGAGCATGGACGTTCCACCAATTACAACTGCAGCAACTGTCTGAAGTCCATAACTGTCACCCATGGCCGCATCTGCCGCATTCAGTCGTGCTGTGATCAGCATACCTGCCATTCCGGCGCACATACTGCACATCATAAAAGCAGATACCATAATCTTCTTAACCGGGATTGCCGCATATTTTGCTGCCGTCGGATTTGAACCGTATGCATACACCTGTCGTCCATAGGTTGTTCTCTGTAAAAGAACATAGATGATAATTACCACGATCGCTGCAATGATGATCAAGTTCGGGATTGGTCCCGTATATCCAACACCGATCTGTGTAAATCCTTTTGGCAGATCATAGATAACAGCTCCCTGCATAACGATAACCGCAAGACCGCTCATTACCCAGTTCGTACCATATGTTGCAATAAAACTCGGCAGAATTCCTGCCAGAAGTCCATTGATGCAGCCGACGATCATTCCGATGCCGATTCCTGCAAGTGCCGCAAGCGGAATCGGAACCCCACTCTTAAGGAGCTGTGCGCAGATACAGCCGATAAAACCTGCCGTTGCCCCCACCGATAAATCCATGCCACCGGTAAGAAGTACGGCTGTCAGCCCTGAGCTAAGTACAAGAAGTACGCTTGCCTGTCGTAAAATCGTGATTATGTTGTCCAGCGATCTGAAATTCGGCGCAATAATTGCTGACAATATTATCAGGATGATAAGTCCGACCAGGCTGTAAAATACTTTTGAGCTTTTTATTTCTTCAAATATTTTCTTTGCATTCATGTCCTCATCCTCCTATTTCTCTGAACGAATACGGACAACCGCATCGATAATAATGGCTGCAAGTACAATGGATCCGATAATCGCATTCTGGTAAATGGATTGTACACCGACTACATTCAGACCATTCTTGATGATCTGGATCAAAAGCACACCAAATATGGTTCCTGTTACACCGCCTTTTCCTTCACGAAGAGAGGTTCCACCAAGAAGGGTCGCTGCAACAGCCTGGAATTCCCATCCGTTTGCCACAGTTGGCTGTCCGGACTCTACTCGACATAAAGTAATGATACCGGCAATACCTGCAATCATACCGGCAAATGCAAATGTTTTAATCTGACATTTTACCGGATTGATACCTGCCAGTACAAGTGCTTCTTTGTTGCCGCCAAGTCCGTGAATATTGGTTCCGAACTTCGTCTTTCTCAGCACAATCCATACCATAATAAATACCAGAACCGCTATCCATACCATAAGCGGAATAGCCAGAATTGTTGTCTCTGTTACAATTCGATAGGTAAAGCTGTCAAAATAAATAGAAGATCCTGCCGTCAGTAACAGTGAAATACTGTTAACAATATTCTGCATACCGTAAGTTGCAATGAATGGAGGGATATTTCCCTTCGCTACGATCAATCCATTGATTGCGCCAATCAGCATGGTGCAAAGCACGGAAATCACCATTGCTACTTCCAGTATAATTCCATGCTGTGCCAAGAACACCGTAAATACAGTAACAAAGCTGACCTGTGCTCCAAGGGACAGATCTGTTCCCTGTGTCAATACAATACAGGTCTGCGCAAAAGCCACAATCATAAGTGGTGTTGACTGAATCAGAACATTCCGGAAATTCGAGAATGAAAGATAATGCGGATCCATAAAGCTGAATACTACGATGATAACGACCAGCATATACGCTACCGGAGGGATTGATTTCATTCTTTGCTTTATACTAGTTTTCTGCATTCTCAACACCTCCTGCTCCCAGCATCATTCGTGCACCAATAGCTTCTGAGTTGAATTCCTCTTCTCCTCTCTTCACCTCGTCCACGATTTCCCCTTCATGCATGATGTAAATTCTGTCACTCATACCGATAACTTCCGGAAGTTCAGAAGATATCATAATAATCGCTTTTCCATCCGACGCCAATTTATCCATCAGCCCGTATATCTCCATTTTAGCTGCAACGTCAATTCCTCGTGTCGGTTCGTCAAAAATCAGAATATCCGGGTCAAAACTCAACCATTTCGCCAATACAACTTTCTGCTGATTACCACCGGAAAGATATTTACACGCTTTATTTACACTTGTCGTCGCAATGCGAAGCTGTTTTTTATAGTCAAGCGCAACTTCTCTTATTTTCTTATAGGAAATAAAGAAATTCGGGAATATCTTCTTGAGACTGACTGCGACCGTATTCAATGCAATGGATTCATCCAAAGCCAGTCCTTGTTTCTTTCGGTCCTCACTCACAAGACCGATACCGAGTTTTGTTGCCTGAATCGGAGATTTTGGTAAAACTTCATCGCCTTTGATATAAACTTTTCCTGATTTAATCGGGCGAATTCCGTAAAGGAGCTCTGCCGTCTCAGTACGTCCCGCTCCTACAAGTCCGGCTATACCGACAATTTCCCCTTTCTTAAGAGTCAGATTCACATTCTTTACTTTACCGTGATAGTCACAAAGATTTTCAGCTCTAAGCGCAATACCATCATGTTTATTCTCTGTACGGACATATACCTGGGAAACATCTCGTCCAACCATCATGTTAACCAGTTCTTCATTCGTACAATCATTTATGCCAACGGTTTTAATCTTCACTCCATCCCTAAGGATTGTAATCCTGTCTCCGATCAGCGGAAATTCCTGCATTCTGTGAGACACATAGATAATACCGATTCCTTCCGATTTTAATCTGTGAATCTGCGCAAAAAGTGAATCAACTTCTCGTTCTGAAAGTGTTGCTGTCGGTTCATCGAACACCATAACACGCGGTTTAAAAGACAGTGCTTTCGCAATCTCTACCATCTGCTGTTCAGCCACACTCAAATTCTTCACATAACTCTTAACATCAATATATTCACAATTTAAAGACTTAAGCAGTTCCCGGGCTTCATCCTCCATCCTCTTATGGTCAATCAGCCCCAGTTTCGTCTTGTATTCTCGATTTAGAAAAATATTCTGTGCCACACTGATATATGGAACCAGTGTAAATTCCTGATACACCGCAACAATTCCCTTTTCCAGTGCATCTTTTGTTCCATTAAATTTAACTTTTTCGCCTTCGAAGGTAATCTCGCCTTCCTCCGCCTTGTACGCGCCAAGTATTACTTTTGCCAAAGTACTTTTTCCCGCGCCGTTCTCTCCGACAAGAATATGTACCTCACCTTCCCTAAGATCAAAATCCACATTATCAAGTGCTTTCATTCCAGGGAATATTTTTGTAATATGGCTTGCTGTCAAAATCGTTTTGCTCATTTTTTCACCTCTTCGCTTCTCTTTTCCGAATCGTATTCCTTTTTATTCATCCCCGTGGAAATCCACGGGGATGAATGGGTGAAATCTCTAAACACAAATTCTTATTATACAATGAGAGTTCTTATTGAACTACCTTCCACCAAGCTACATTTTCTTTGTAATCTGCTACTGTATCTTTCGTAATAACCGGATCATTTGATGCTGTCGGGAATGGGATGAATTTGCCTTCTGGTTCTGTTCCATCATTCAAGTATTTTACTGCATATGCACATGCAATATATCCAGAACCATATGGATCGGTATTATATGTAGCAAACATTTCGCCTGACTCTACAGCATTTGTTGCATCAACACTTCCGTCGAAGCCTGCAACCAGTACATCTGTCATTCCTGCTGCCTTCAGTGCCTGAAGACCACCAAGTGCACTTTCATCATTACATCCAATAATACCCTGAACATCTGTATATTTCTGAAGCAGGTTCTCTGTTACAGACATACCTTCTGTTCTCTTGAAGTTAGCAGTCTGTGAAGCAACAATTTCGATATCCGGATACTCAGCAAGAGCTTCTTTGATACCTTCCAGACGTTCAATTGCATTCGCTGCTCCCGGAGGACCCTCAAGAATAATGATGTTACCTTTTCCACCTAGTTCTTCTGCCATTTTTTTTGCAATAGTATAACCGGTTTCTTTGTAATCAACACCTGTTCTTAAGAATGTATCCTCTGATGCCGGTGTTCCGATTGTAAGTACAAGAATTCCTGCTTCCTGTGCTTTTCTTACACCTGGCATAATTCCGTTAGAGTCTGCACAATGAACGATGATGACATCCATATCCTGCTGAATCATGTCTTCCATGATCTTTACCTGCTCTTCTACGCTGTCTGCAGTAGACGGTGCCTGAGTTACGGCCTCAAATCCCATATCTTCTCCGGCCTTCTTAACACCTTCAGACTGAGCAACCATGTAAGGATTGGTCGTATTCTTTGCAATATAACCAATTTTATACTCTTCTTTTGCCTTAACATCTGAAGTGATCTGAGCTCCGATTCCCTTTACCGGGAGTTTGTCTGCATCAACTACAGTAGCTGCCTCTCTTTCCCCTGATGAGGTGTTCTCTTTTGTCTCAGTTTTCTCAGCCGTTGTTCCTTCTCCGCCGCTCTCCTTAGTCGGTGTGCTGCAACCCGCAAAAAGCGTACATGCAAGCGTTGTTGCCAACAAAATTGATACTAACTTTTTCTTCAACATTTTCTTCCTCCTTTTCTTTTGTCCGATTCGTTTGGATATCGGATATTGGATACAATCTTGTTGTACTTAATATAGCACCTATGGTTTTGTATGTCAATATTAAATAGGTATTTTCTCTTTTTAGCTCATATTTTTATCTATTATTCACAAATCATTTCAGAATTTTCTGTAAATATTTTCAATTGTCACTTTTTTGACAAATAGACATTTTCCACAACCACACCTTATAGCTACTGTTATATTTTAAATCTGCATCTTTATTTTTCCTCTTAATCACGGCATTTTCTGCCATGTACAATTTTACCAATTGGATATTTTATCCAATCTACTTGTATTTATGAAATATTTACATCTTTCGTACTAGAATTTCTTGTTTTCCTTATTTCCTTGCGGTATAATGTTCTCTACATAAAGGCATATTGGTGCTTTATGTAATATCCCTAAAGGGAATAAATAAAAGGAGACTTTAACTATGAAATATGTATGCGATGTTTGTGGTTGGGAATACGACGAAGAACAGGGATATCCGGAAGGTGGAATCGAACCTGGAACCAAATGGGAAGATATTCCTGAAGATTTCGAATGCCCACTCTGCAATGTAGGAAAAGATCAGTTTTCAGAAGC
>NZ_JBQHTK010000030.1:0-35240 GCF_052065755.1 Bariatricus sp. HCP28S3_D3
AGATAAACATACGATAACTTATCAACAATCAACTAAATACGAGCGGCCGTTCTGCTCCGCATAGCGGCCGTTGAAAAACGCATTTGCGACCGCCAGAGGGCGCAAACTGCATAATCTTGATGTTCCCGACTTTCTGGTTGTCCAGAGCTTTCTGATACCCGGCTTCACTCAGATACAGACGGTTTCTTTCACCTTTCCAGCCAACAGGAGATTCATTGGTCAGCACATCAAAGATAATCATGTGCTTTGTGGCTTCATCGAATCTTGCCAGGTCCATATAGGTGTGTCCCTGATACTCCTTGGCTCCTGCCTGTATCCTGCGGCGTTCCATCAGCTCTGCAATCGTTGAGCTTCTTTCCATGATGCCTCCTTACAGCGCATCTCGATCAGGGCTGCTCTTGCGTGGGGTGGGGTCAGCCTTGATAGGCGCATCTTCTTTTTTGACCATATCATCGGGCAACGGCAAAGCCATGATACTGCGCCCCATGCGGACGAAGGTTTCAGGCTGATGGAAGTGTTCCTCAAACTGCTTCATCAGCTCCGGGGAAAGGGAAGAAAAATCCTCCTCGCCCAAACCGACAACCAGAAAGTCACCGGCGATGATGTCGTAGATCTCGCCGTCTCCGTCCCGCAGCGCACGATTCAGGTCTTTCCCCATGATTTTTCCCTCATCGTGCATCACCAATGCGACAGGCTCATTAAAAGGGTAAACAGCTTCAATGTCGCCACCGACAGCTTTCTGCAAATCCTCCAAATCGCAGCCGATCTGAACCTGCTGGGGATACATGTGGGGCTTTACCAGAAGAACCGTCATTGTCTCAGCCTGTTCCTGCTGAATTTCACGTTCCTCCGTAGTGCCAAACTCGACGCCGGTAAAGTTCTCGGAGTCCAGAATGTACTCGGAATTGTAGTAGGCTGATCTGACCTGTTCTTCTGCATCAGCACGGGACTTGGCTTCCACCGTTACCGTCTTTTCCAGTGTCTCGGTGATCTTTACATCGTATTCCTTCAAACTTCGATACCTCCATTTCCTCAGATATAAGAAAAGCGGCTATCCATGAACCTGTTACAGTTCATAAATAGTCGCTTCATGTTCCCACTGGGGGACACACATAGATTCCAGTTCCTCGATCAGTTCCTCCGGGGAAAAGAACAAATCCTCCGCACTTTTCAAAATCTTTTTGAAAGCCCGGTACTCCGTCACATAGCCGGTATCATCAGACCCGATCAGCATTGACACACAGCGGACAATGGCAAAATTCATATCTTCCATAAGCCACAGTTCGGTTTCATAGGTGGTTTTGATTTCATCTAAAACCGCCTGTTCCACATCGGAAATAATGAGGCAGGCACGCTGGTCAAACAGTTCCATGCCACGGTAATTGAAGCATTTCTCATAGCCACCGGCTACGGAATACTGATATACCGTCTGTGCCGCACCTCTCAATGCGGTGCAAACCTCCGGCAGACACAAACCACCGGCATAGCCGATCTCATCTTCATCATACCCCTCATAATCTTCGGGAGAAAACAGCTCAAACAGCCAGTCGATTGCTTTGCTCATTTCTCTTTCGTTAAACATCGGGATTCACCTTACCTTTCCATAGATTTCTCTCGTTTCTTCTGCCACTGTTCCAGCAGCTGAATGATTTTATCCTCCATCTGCTTGCTGGTATAGGACTTCGGAAAGTATTTCCGCAAGGAGTCCGTTTTGAATGTCACCCTGTCCAGCTCGCCCTTTTTGACCTCATTCATAATCTCGCACATAGCGTCCAGCGTACACTCGCCCTCCTGTGCCAGTTTTTTGATTCTCTGTGCCTGTGAAAGAGAAGGCGCAGCCTGGGCAAAGTCCATAGCAGAAAGAAAATCCTGCTGTTCTTCTCTTGCGAGATAGGAAAGCTCCACGGCAGGATTGAATTTAATCTGACCGTTATCCACCATATCCAGAATTTCAGGAATAAGCTCTGTCAGACGGATATACCGCTGAATCTGTCTGCCGCTATCCGAATCAGACAGTGCATCTCTTGACTTGTGGCCAACTTGTCCACAAGTTTGCCCTTGATGCTTTATTGCATCTAATTTCATTCGGTAGGCAAATGCACGTTCACTCGGTAAAAGGGTTTCTCTCTGCAAGTTGGAATCAACCATCAAGATGATGGCTGCATCATCGTCCATATCACGGACAATAGCAGGCATGGTTTCTTTCCCGGCAAGCTCAGATGCACGATGTCTCCTGTGACCGGAAATGATCTCATAACCACCATCAGGGTCAGGACGAACAATAGCAGGTGTAAGAACCCCAAATTCTCGAACACTCTCAGCTGTTTTCAACATTTCCTCATCATCTACCACCCGGAAGGGATGTCCTTCAAAGGGGTGTAAATCGGAAAGCGGGATTTCCTGCACTCGTTCCTGCTGGGCTTCAGCTCGTGACTGGTCGGTAGAGAAAATATCATCGTACCCCTTCAAGCTGATGTTTGCGCCTTTTTTCTGCATTTTTTAACACCTCCTTTGTCAGAACCCGGTAGGCATCAGCGACTTTGCCTTTGGGATCGTGCTTAAAGATACTGGCTCCTTCGGCACTGATTTCCTCTGCACGAACAGAACGTGGAATGTCTGTCTTGTAGACTTTCAGCTTTCCTCCATAACTTTCCCGGATCAGATTGCTGATGTCCTTGGAATAATTGGTTCTGCTGTCCACCATCGTCAGAAGAATACCCTCGATTTTCAATTTTGGGTTGATTTGTCGTCTGACCTTGTTGATGGTTTCCAGCAGCTGTTCCAAGCCCTTTGCAGGAAGATATGCCGCCTGAACAGGGATCAGCACATTGTCGGCAGCTGCCAACGCATTGACTGTCAGCATACCCAAAGAGGGCATACAGTCCAGAAGAATGTAGTCATAATTCTGCTTGACCGTATCCAGGTACTGACGGAGAATGGTCTCCCGGCTCATGGCATTGACCAGGGAAACCTCTAAGCCTGACAGTTCAATATTGGCAGGCATCAAGTCCACACCTTCCGGGTGATGAAGAATGCCTTCGCCGGGGACAATCGGCTTTTCCATCATAATCTTTCCCATCATGTCGGAAAGGGTGGGAGATAAGGTATCCGGGTACGGATTTCCCAGACTGACTGTTAAAGAAGCCTGTGGATCTGTGTCTACCAACAAAACCTTTTTGCCCTCCATTGCCAGTCCCACACCCAAATTTTCCGTGGTTGTGGTCTTGCCTGTGCCGCCTTTCTGGTTGACTACGGCAATGACGGTTGCTTTTTTCGACAAATATCTTCACCTCGCTTTCTATTCTGTGTATACTGCATTGATTACCACCTCCCTCCAAGTTTCCCCGAGGCCATATCATGCCTGACCTTTGCGTCATAGTGGGCGCTTATGGTGTAGGGGGCGTTGTATATCGAAGCAAGTAGATACTGCTTGATATTGCGAACATCGGTTGTGTTCTCTTTGAAAGAACTCAATACAAATCTGATATGTTCAGAATCCAGCTTCATAAAACTGCTTTTGACAATTTCAATGGGCTTATCATCACTGGCAATCCGGATTTGCTTGCGGTTACTGCACATGACCTCAACAATCAGATGCAGTATCAGATCGAGTATCTCATGGTCATACGGATAATCCTGTTTCAGATAGTCCATGGAAAGCTGTTCATAAAAATACTGATAATATCGGGTAAATTCGTCAGTCCCATCGGCTTCCTTTCCACAAAAACCGGAAGGAAAGAAAGGATCAGTATCACTCAAATCAATATATTTAGTATCAGTATTATTACCTTGTGCTTTTGACAGTTCCTGAATTGTGTTTTTGACAACTCCAGAATTGTCCTTTTGACAATTCAAGAATTGTCTTTCCACAGAACCGGAAATGAAGTCCTTTACATAGATCAGGTTCGGTTTCCCCAGTCCCTGTCGCTTGCGTTCTATCAAACCGCATTTCTTTTCCAGCTCATCCAGCAGCTTCACCGCTTTCTTTTCGGCACAGCCTAACGCTCCTTTGATTTCTTCAATCGTGAAGATGATATAGACACGGCCTTCCTCGTCCAGCCAATTGTTCCGGGCTGAGAGGTTCATGCGGTCAAGCAGAATACCGTAAAGCAGCTTGGCATCGGTTGATACATTCCAAAAACACTCCTCGGTGAACAACACCTTTGGAACACGGTAGAATGTGAACATCTCCGCTTGCTGACCATAGAAATAATCATACGTCACTCATCCTCACCACCTCTTTCTGCGGGAAATACTCTTTTTTCAGAGGGGTTCTGCGGAAAGTCGTATCCTTCAGCTTGTACGGACATCGGACAAAAAAGCAGAAGCGGTACTTCCATCGGGGTTGATAATACTCGCAGTCTTTGCAGCATTTTGGCTTGTCACGGCGATTGCGTTCATACTCATACATATCAACGCACCCCCACTTCCTTCATAATCTTCCTGGTACACCAGCCGATGCAGGGATGATCCCGCCCATAAGGACAACCTTCACATTCCGACTTCGGCTTTGGGGGTACGGAGATTAAGTAGTAACAATTTTCTTCGCTCAGACAGCAGCCCGTTTTATTGTTTTTCCAGAAATGGCAGTAACAGCAGTCGTTTGGCTTGTCTGGGGAATAGAAGATCTTACTCAAAAATCAAACCTCCAATCTTTCAGATTTACCCATGAATTTTGGGCATAAAAAAAGAGCGTCTATCCATCCCCGATACAGGGGCAAATAGACGCTCTATGTACATGGTAATATTCAATTTTATTTCTTATAACGGCTTAGCACTCGGAACATCCGCCTTTTGTATTAGCAAGGTTTTTAGCACGATTTTTCGCCTAATTAGCTGGAAGGGCCTTTTCATTAGCAAAAACGGCCCTTTTTCTGCTAATGATTAGCAGAAATTTTTGTCTTATCACAGCAGTTCGATTTTTTAGGGCTTGTCAAAAATCAGAATTTGAAGTAAAATTTGAAAACATTATTTCGTATCAGCAATCACACTGGAATTTGTTAAAAAAAGCCGAAAACCCTTGAAAACAAAGGCTTTCGGCGTTGTTAGCTGGCGTCCCAAAGAGGACTTGAACCTCCGACCCCACGCTTAGGAGGCGTGTGCTCTATCCAACTGAGCTATTGGGACGTATTTAATTTTTTTGTCAG
The DNA here is from genome assembly GCF_052065755.1 of Bariatricus sp. HCP28S3_D3. Classification (NCBI taxonomy): domain Bacteria; kingdom Bacillati; phylum Bacillota; class Clostridia; order Lachnospirales; family Lachnospiraceae; genus Bariatricus; species Bariatricus sp. HCP28S3_D3. Next base: position 5,148 of record NZ_JBQHTK010000030.1, read on the forward strand.
CCTCCGTAATTATCGGACTCAGCTCCCAACTTAGGTTTTTCCAAGGTGAGCGTTGTAACGTAACCTTAGGAGGCACTTGTTATATCCATTTAACTAAGAGAACCCACTATTTAATTTCCACCATTCCCCAACCGAATTCACACATCTTATTCCATCATCAATTCAGCTGAACACATATAATGATACCTTTCAAATTCCATTTTGTCAACCTAGAAATTACTCCTCTCTCCCGTCAATCACTCCTAACATTCTTCATTTTCACAGCCTGAACTGTCATCTTCGACATCAGCCCAGCCTGCTTTATTTTTAAAATTAATGAACTGTTCAGAGCCAACCTCGAAAACACTTCGTATTTTCTCAATGTGGCGTATCCGCCAAATAGATTTGTACAAAAAAGTGTTCACGAATGCAAGCATTCATCGCCCTTTTTTGACAAATCTGCTTGGCTCTGAACAGTTACAAATTAATCTTCCCCTGAAGCCATATATCTGCCTTAATTCTTCGCCCGATCGCCGGTTCACCGAGCACCGATTTTACCGGTACGCAGATATCGAATCGAAGCTCATTGACATCGACCGTAAATACATAGATTTCTTCTTTTGTCAGTTTATTTTCTACCGTATCAATATCCAGAATTTCTCCCAGGATCGAATACTGGTCACATTCTACACCGCATGGCATAAAATATGTATCTACAATACTGTATATATCTTCTGTCTGAACTCTTCTGGAAACTTGCGAATACAGATCCATATCTTCCATGGTCAGACTTTCGATTGCTTTGGAATCTCCTTCTCTTGCTGCGCTAAGAAGCATCATTCTGTTTCGGGACTCTTCGCGGATTTCCTGTTCCTGTTCTTTGCTTTTCATAACAGGAAACAGGATCGTTCCGGAAACTGCGAGTCCGGAGAGTGTGACGGATGTGGAATTTTTCGGAATTCTTCCTGCCATCAGTTCTTTCCGGTACTCGATTCCGTTTTGAAGATGGAAAATCAGGCTGACCCCGACTTTCACATCTTCGCATATTCCGATATATGCTTCTTTGTCGCTTCTTTTTTCTACAATTATATCTGCGTAGGAGGTAATTCCGTTTCCTTCAAAATACGGCAGGTAATACTCACGTGTATAAGTCTCATATTCATCAATCTGTCCGTATGAATAGATTCCTATACCCATTCCGTATTCTTTACGAAGTTCACCAAAATCAAGTTCTTCTTCCAATGAAATTCTTTGATAATCGGTAAACTCTTCTTCGGACTGGATTAATATACGATTCCATTCTTTTTCGGAAGTTACGTTTTGAAATCCAATTGCTTTTAAATATTTATGCACAATTTACCTCATTCATTGTATTGATTATCTGATTTCTGTCTTTCCACCCATGTATGGACGAAGTACTTCCGGAATTCTGACAGAACCATCAGCCTGAAGATTATTTTCAAGGAAGGCAATCAGCATTCTCGGAGGAGCTACTACGGTATTGTTCAGTGTATGAGCGAAATATTTGCTTCCGTCATTTCCTTTTACGCGGATGCCGAGACGTCTTGCCTGCGCATCTCCAAGGTTTGAACAGCTTCCTACTTCAAAATATTTCTTCTGTCTTGGTGACCATGCTTCTACGTCACAGGATTTTACTTTCAAGTCTGCAAGGTCTCCGGAGCAGCATTCCAGTGTACGTACCGGAATATCCAGAGAACGGAACAGATCTACTGTATTCTGCCACAGTTTATCATACCAGATTTTACTGTCTTCCGGCTTACATACGACGATCATTTCCTGTTTTTCAAACTGATGTATTCTGTATACACCACGTTCTTCGATTCCGTGTGCACCTTTTTCTTTACGGAAACACGGTGAATAAGAAGTAAGTGTCTGTGGAAGTTTATCCTCTTCAAGCATTGTGTCGATAAATTTACCGATCATGGAGTGTTCACTGGTTCCGATCAGGTATAAATCTTCTCCTTCGATCTTATACATCATGGAATCCATCTCAGCAAAGCTCATAACACCTGTTACTACGTTGCTGCGGATCATAAATGGCGGTACGCAGTAAGTAAATCCGCGGTCGATCATGAAATCACGTGCGTAAGAAATCACTGCAGAGTGAAGTCTTGCAATATCTCCCATCAGATAGTAGAATCCGTTTCCTGCTACTTTTCCTGCACTTTCAAGATCGATACCGTTGAATTTTTCCATAATTTCTGTGTGATACGGAATCTCAAAATCCGGAACAACCGGTTCACCGAATTTTTCGATTTCTACGTTTTCGCTGTCATCTTTTCCGATCGGTACGGACGGATCAATAATATTCGGAATAATCATCATGTCCTGTTTGATTTTTGCTTCTACTTCTTTTTCTTCCTGAGACAGTGATTCTACACGTTCTGCGTTTGCTTGTACCTGTTTTTTCAGTTCTTCTGCTTCTTCTTTTTTGCCCTGAGCCATGCATGCACCGATCTGTTTTGAGATTTTATTTCTTTCAGCGCGAAGTGCTTCTACTTCCTGCTTGATTTCACGGTTTTTCTTATCAAGTTCAATTACTTCATCAACTAACGGAAGTTTTTCATCCTGAAATTTCTTTCGAATATTTTCTTTTACTACTTCCGGGTTCATTCTTACAAATTTGATGTCTAACATAATGTTTCTCCTTCTCTCTTAAAGTTTCCTTTTTTTCTGTAAAATAAACATCTTTTTCTTTTTTATTTCATCACAGACTGCACATCCGGATCATATACTTCCTGATAAATAGCCTGTTCTAAGGATTCAGCTTCTTCCTCTGCAAGTTCAATGTAACTTTCGCCGCGGACAATTTCTTTTATATAAGTGTAGCATCCTTCTCTGCTGTGCATTGCATTGATAACCCAGCCACTGTTATTTCCATCGAGAAGAGTCAATGCAAAGCTGAGTTTTCCTCCCATTTCATTGAAAGCATCATATTTTACAATGCCTACTTTCTGGTAATTGTTCTGCATTTCACGGAATAATTCTTTGATATCTGTCCGGTTCTTTTTTGCAATTTCTGTGATTTCATCCAGTTCATCGAATTTTTCAAGGATACTCTGTTCCAGATTTTTTCCGTCGCGTCCTCGCATAAATGAGGAATAACTGCTTTTCAGACGTTTATATTTCATATTTACATTGACAACCATAAAAAATAGAATCACAATCAATACGAGTAGAAAAATAAATATAAACGCCGGATCAATACCTATGGCAGCTAAAATCTTACTTTCCATTCTTATTCTCCTTCGCGTATCGACATCAGAAGTTCGAATATACGTTCTAATTCTGAATCTGAATAATATTCTATTTCAATTTTACCTTTTCCATTTGGTTTATGATTTACATGAACCTTCGTGCCAATGACACTCTTCATTCTTTCTTCCAGATTCTCATATACAAATGAATTCTGGATTTCTTTTTTAGGTTTTTCCTTTTTAGGATTTTTGATATCCTTAACCAGCTTTTCCGTCTCTCGAACGCTTAGTTTTTCATCAAAAATCTTATTCGCAAGTATATATTGTTGCTCCGGATCATCAATTGCCAAAAGTGCACGGGCATGTCCTGTAGAAATCATATCATCTACGATCATCTGCTGAACTTTATCACTTAATTTCAACAGACGCATGGAATTCGTCACAGCAGTTCTGCTCTTTGATACACGTTCAGCCACTTCATCCTGTTTCAAATGAAATTCTGTCAAAAGCTTTTTAAAAGCCATTGCTTCTTCAATTGGATTTAGATTTTCCCGCTGAATATTTTCAATTAGTGAGATTTCCACAATTTCCTGATCCGTATATTCTTTAATAATTACAGGAATTTCTTTTACTCCTGCCAGTTTTGCTGCTCTCCATCTGCGTTCACCGGCTATGATCTCATAGTAATCTTTTTTCTTTTGTACAATTAAAGGTTGTAATACACCAAATTGTTTTATTGAATCTGCTAATTCTAGTAATGCATCTTCTTCGAAATTTTTTCTGGGCTGTTCACGATTTGGTTCAACCTCATTAATTTTCATCATTATCTGTCCCGAGACATTTTCAGGTGTTTTCGGCGCTTCTACCGTTTTTTTTACCATTTTAGATGATTTATTATCGGGAATCAGACTGTCAAGGCCTTTTCCAAGTCCACTTCTTTTCACCGCCATTATTCATCTTCTCCTTTATGAATCACTTCGTCTGCTAATAACATATAGCTCTCAGCACCCGTCGATTTTGGATCATAAAAATTGATAGGTAATCCATGACTGGGAGCCTCTGCCAAACGAATATTTCTCGGTATAATAGTTTTATAAATCGTCTGATTCAGATTATCTTTAACATTCTCTACCACCTGAAGCGATAGATTTGTTCTGGCATCGTACATAGTAAATACTACGCCTTCCATTTCCAAGCGTTCATTCAGACGTGATTTTACCAGCTCAATTGTTTTCATCAACTGACTTAAACCTTCAAGTGCATAATATTCGCACTGTATTGGTACAAGAACCGTATCCGCAGTCGTCATAGCATTGATTGTCAGCATACTAAGTGACGGTGGACAGTCTATAATAATAAAATCGTAGTTATCTTTTATCTTAAATATTTCATCTCGAAGAATATACTCTTTATTTTCGGCATCAATCAGTTCTATTTCAGCACCGGATAAATCAATATTTGTTGGAAGCACATCTAAATTATCAAAAACATTTTTTTGGAGTACCTGTTCAATATCTGCTTCTCCAATAATTAAATCATATACAGTATACTCAACTTCGTCCTTATCAACACTAAGTCCGCTGGTCATATTACCTTGTGGATCCATATCAACCGCAAGAACTTTTTGCCCTTTAGCAGCAAGACAAGAAGAAAGATTAATAGCTGTTGTGGTTTTTCCTACTCCACCCTTCTGATTTGCAACTGCAATTATTCTTCCCATTAAAATAATACCCCTTTCCATAACAAATTATATAATTTGTTACAATCATATTGTATCACCATTTTTCTCGTAAATCTACCAAATGTTTCACGTGAAACATGATTTTAGCATAATTCATAAATAGACAAATGTTTCACGTGAAACATTTGTCTATTTAGAACCACCGATTATTTATATGTGAAATGTTTCACGTGAAACATACTGAATATCAATGATAAACACTTCCAACACTAACCAAAATATGATATAATATATTCAATTTAAAAGCAGAAAGGAATGATAATACATTGAAGAAAAAAATAAGCATCATTGCCATTCTTACTACATTGGTCACTCTTACAATGCATTTAATCAATAGAATTACATATTATATTGCTACAATTGATAATCTTCTTAACAACGCGGAAGGTAATTTTTATGAATGGCGTTTTGGAAAAATATATTATAAGAAACAAGGAACAGGTTCACCACTCCTTCTTATTCATGATTTGAATTCACACAGTTCCGGATATGAATGGAAACGCTGTGTCGGAAAGCTGGCTGAAAATCATACGGTTTACACAATTGATTTACTTGGATGTGGACGTTCAGATAAGCCGAATATTACTTATACAAATTATTTGTATGTTCAGATGCTAAATGATTTTGTGAAACATGTAATTAACGAAAAGACAGATGTGATTGCAACCGGATCTTCGTCGTCTATTGCCGTTATGGCATGTAATACAAGCGAAGAAATGATCAACCGAATTATTATGGTAAATCCTACTTCTCTGTCAGATTTAGCAAAATCACCGACAAAGAGAACCGTATTTTTGAAATGGTTGATTCAGATTCCTATATTAGGAACGCTATTATATAATATTCTTCAATCTGAAAAATATATTGAAGAAATCTTTCAGACAGATTATTATTATAATATAGAAGAAATAAACAATATGTCTGTGAAAGCTTATTATGAATCTGCCCATTTAGACAGCAGTCATTCTAAATATCTTTTTGCCAGTATAAAAGGGAGATATACAAATGCGAATATTCTTCACTGCATCAAGAATATTACAAATAGTATGTATATCATAACAGGCGAGGGCAATCCGGAACAAATAGAAACTGCAGAACAATATCAAAAATATGTTCCTGCTATTGAAACCATTTCCATTCCGGAAACAAAGTTCCTTCCACAGCTTGAAAAACCGGAAGCATTCATGGAGCAAATTAACATTTTTCTCATATAATCCAAAAGAAAACCCGTGTATACTGCATCTTCATATATTGCGCAATATACACGGGTTTTCTATTACTTCAATGGTTCTTTTGCAGGTAGACCTGCTTTTCTCGGAAATTTTTTTCCGGTAAATTTTATTTTTTCAACAACCAGAAGCGTTCTTCCTATATCGCTTCCGGGAAGCTGAAATTTTACGGTTTTTCTTTTCTTTCCGCCCAGAATCTTCAATGCAGTTTCTGCATTCTTTACTTCTTCCTCAATTTCGCCGGATTTATATGGAATAAATAATCCACCTGTCTTGACATATGGAAGACAATACTCTGATAATGTGGATAAATTTGCTACTGCTCTGGAAACAACCAGATCAAAATTTTCTCTATACTCTTCTTTTCGTGCATAATCTTCTGCACGTCCATGAATTGTGTGGATATCTTCTAATTTTAATTCCGATATAACTGTATCCAGAAATTTAATTCTTTTATTCAATGAATCCAAAAGTGTTACTTTCAAATGTGGGAAAGCAATCTTTAAAGGAATGCCGGGAAAGCCAGCTCCGGTTCCTACATCCATTACGGTTTCAATACTTCCTATATCAACTGCTTTCACGATAGAGAGACTATCTACAAAATGCTTTTCATTCACTTCTTCATACTCAGTGATTCCAGTCAGATTCATGACTTTGTTCCACTCGATCAGTAATTCAAAATAATTATTAAATTGCTGATATTGTCTCTCACTCAATTGTATTCCCATTTCATTTAATTTTTGTTCAAATATTTTACTCATAACCGCCTCTTTTATGTTTTATTCTAATGTCCCAGATATACAAGAAGAACCGATATATCTGCCGGAGAAACGCCGGAAATTCTGGAAGCCTGTCCAATCGAAACCGGCTTATACTGTTTCAGCTTTTGTACAGCTTCAATTCTTAAACTGGGCACAGCATCATAATCGATATCATCCGGAATTTTTCTTGTTTCAAGTTTTTTGAACTGTTCTACCTGCTTCATCTGTCGGCTTATATATCCTTCGTATTTGATATTAATATCAATCTGATCGATGATTTCCTGACTGAATTTTTCCGGTCTTTGCTCATCAATCGGTTCAAGCAACTGATAATTCAGTTCCGGTCTTCTTATCAATTCAGCAAGTGTTGATCCGGATGTAAGCGGTGTACTTCCATACTTTTCAAGAAGGTCCTGTACTTTTTCAGATGTTCCCACATTTACATGCTTCAGTCTCTCAATTTCTTCTGAAATAATTTTCTCTTTTTCCACAAACTTCTGATATCTCTCGTCAGATATCAACCCTATTTCGTGTCCTATTTTGGTTAATCTCTGATCAGCGTTATCCTGTCTTAACAAAAGTCTGTATTCTGCCCTGGATGTCATCATACGATAAGGTTCATGGCTCTCTTTCGTCACAAGATCATCAATTAGTACACCAATATATGCCTGAGAACGATCAATGGTAATCTGTTCTTTTCCCAGAACCTCTCTCGCAGCATTTATACCTGCAATCAACCCCTGCGCAGCAGCCTCTTCATACCCGGAACTTCCGTTAAACTGTCCTCCGCTGAATAATCCTCGTATCTTTTTAAACTCCAACGTCGGGTATAATTGTCTGGCATCTATGCAATCATACTCAATTGCATATGCATTTCGAACAATTTTGACATTTTCAAGTCCCGGCACACTCCGATACATAGCATACTGTACATCTTCAGGAAGAGAACTTGACATTCCTCCGACATACATTTCATTGGTGTCCAATCCTTCTGGTTCAATGAAAACCTGATGACGGCTCTTATCGGCAAATTTGACAACTTTATCTTCAATAGAAGGACAATATCTTGGTCCTGTTCCTTCTATCATTCCAGAATATAGTGGTGACCGATCCAAATTTTCACGAATAATCTCGTGTGTCTTCTCATTTGTGTAAGTGAGCCAGCAGGATACCTGGTCAATCTGCACATCCTCCGGATTTGTTGTAAAAGAAAAAGGAACAACTCTTTCATCACCAAACTGCTCTTCCATTTTACTGAAATCAATACTTCTTTTATCGATTCTGGCAGGAGTACCTGTTTTGAACCGATACATTTCTATTCCTAGATCTTTCAGACAATCTGTCAGATAATTTGCTGCCTGAAGCCCATTCGGACCGGTATGCATGCTTACATCACCGTAAATACATCTTGCTTTCAGATACGTTCCGGTACACAATACAACCGCTTTACAATGGTAAATTGCACCGGAATATGTCTGTATTCCGGTAACCTGACCGTTTTCCACAAGAATATTTACCACTTCGCCTTGTTTTACTTCCAGGTTTTCCTGATTTTCCAAAGTTCTTCTCATCGTGTTGCTGTAATTCTTCTTATCAGCCTGTGCACGAAGGGAATGAACAGCCGGTCCCTTGGATTTATTTAACATTTTCGACTGTATAAATGTCTTGTCGATCGTTTTTCCCATCTCACCGCCGAGTGCATCGAGCTCACGTACAAGATGTCCCTTTGAGGTTCCTCCTATATTCGGGTTACAAGGCATCATGGCAATGCTTTCCACGCTGACCGTAAATACAATCGTCCGAAGTCCAAGTCTCGCTGATGCCAGAGCGGCCTCACATCCTGCATGTCCTGCACCGACTACAACAACATCATATTGATCTTTATTTTCCCATACAGAATTTGCTGAATATTTCATTTACCAAATCTTCTCCTATCGTTTCACCGGTAATGCTTCCCAAAGATTCATATGCATCCATAAGATCAATGGTAAAAAAATCCTCCGGCATTTGATTCTCTATGCTGTCCATTACTTTTCCCAGACTCTGATAAGCATCATTTAAAGCTGCTTTATGTCTGGCATTGGTAATATAAATTTCATCATTAAAAGATAACTCTCCGTGATAAAACATTTCTTTCAATGTGGATTCCAACTCATGAATTCCAGTCTCTTCTTTTGCAGATATTTCAATCATCGGCTTAGTTATCCACTTTTTCAACTCATCTTTATCAACAACTGTGGATAAGTCCGTCTTATTCAGCAATATAATAGCACGTTTTTCCCGAATCATGTTGATAATTTCAAAATCATTTTCATCTAACGGAATCGAAGAATCCACAACATAAATAATCAAATCCGCTTCTTCTGCATTTGCACGTGCCTTATCCACACCGATTTTTTCTACAATATCTTCCGTATGCCGTATTCCTGCAGTATCCATAATATTTAAAGATACGCCCTGGAGCTGTATATTCTCTTCCAATACATCCCGGGTCGTACCGGCTATGTCTGTTACGATAGCTCTTTCTTCACCAAGCAGAGTATTTAACAGAGAAGATTTTCCTGCATTGGGCTTTCCTACTATTACCGTCTTTATTCCCTCTCGGATTATTCTCCCATTATCCACAGTGTCAAGCAACTTCTTAATCTCTGCCATCAGCTTATCCACAACACCTCTTAATTTATCCCCATACCCATCTACGCTGATATGCTCAGGGTCGTCCAGGGCAGTTTCAATGAATGCAGTATGATATAGAATTTCTTCTCTTATCTCTTTTATTTTCTTATGAACCGAACCTTTTAACTGGTTGACAGAACTTTTCAATGCGTATTCATTCTTGGAATTGATAATGTCAATCACTGCTTCGGCCTGAGACAGATCCATTCTTCCGTTCAAGAATGCTCTCTTTGAAAATTCACCGGGTTCTGCAGGGCGTGCGCCGTATTTAATCACCGTTTCCAATATCTTTTTCGTAACAAATACACCGCCATGACAATCAATTTCTACCGTATCTTCTCCTGTATAGCTATGTGGTCCTCTCATCAGAAGTACCAGCACCTCATCAATTGTATCATCTCCATCCATAATGTATCCATAATGAATCGTATGACTTTTCTGTTCGGACAGGATTTTATCTTTCTTTCCTTTATAAATCTTATCTATCACATCAAATGCATCTTCACCACTGATTCTTACGATTCCAATTCCGGAATTTGTCATCGCGGTTGAAATCGCAGCAATCGTATCTGTTCGAAATCCCATAACTGACCCTCCATTTTCCCTATTAGAACATTGTAAGATATCTTGCGCCAAATCGCAAGCTTCGTATAACTCTTGGTTGAATAAAATATTTAAAAAGAGCCGTTTCCTTTTCCAGGAAACGGCTCTCATTGATTATCGCCTGTTTGGAGTTACCACAACTCTTCTGTATGGCTCTTCTCCTTCGCTGTGTGTTGACACTCTGTCGTCATTCTGAAGTGCAGAATGAATGATTCTTCTTTCATATGGATTCATCGGCTCCAGAGATACCGGCTTTCTGGTACGTTTTACCTTATATGCGATATTCTTTGCCAGATTTTCAAGTGTCTGTTTTCTTCTTCTTCTGTAGTCTTCGGTATCAAGTTTTACTCTTACATAACCTTCCTGTGACTTATTCGCAACACGATTTGTAAGATACTGAAGAGAATCCAGTGTCTGACCGCGTTTTCCGATCAGGATTCCCATATCGTCACCCTTCATTTCAATGGCAAGTGCTCCGTCTTCATCTACTACCGAAGTAAATTCTACTTCACCCATTCCCATTGCCTTTAATACATCACGCAGGAAATCTTCACAGATCTTTTTGGTTTCTTCTGTAACCACTGCAATTTCGATTTCTTTGCGCTCCGGCCGCGATACTTCTTTCTTCTCTTCCTGAACAGGATCTGCTGTTTCTTTCTTATACTCTTTCTTAAAATCTTTCTTGTACTCTTTTTTTGAATCTTTTTTATATTCTTTTTTGTAATCCTTATTATTCTCTTTCTTGGGATCTTTTTTGAAATCTTTACGGTTTTCTTTCTTGAAGTCATTCTTTATCTCATTTTTAACTTCATTCTTAACTTCAGATTTCTGTTCTTCTTTTACTTCCGGCTTAGATTCAAAAATTTCTGATACAGAAATGGTCTCTTCCTGCTCTGCTTTTTCTTTTTTAAGTCGGGCTTTGATGACTGCCTGTTTGCTTCCGATTCCGAAAAATCCTGTACTTCCTTTTTCGATGACATCATATTCCATCTGGTCACTTGAAACCCCCAGCTGAATGGAAGCTTCTGTGATTGCATCATCTAATGTTTTTGCCGAAACTGTAATTTCTTTCATCATCATTACCCCCTATTTATTGCTTTCATTGAACTTCTTGACCATATTTGCTTTTGATGCAAGACTTCCCTCTTTCGCATTTTCATTCAGTTTTCTTGCATTTTCAAGTTTTGCTTCCAAAGCCTTCTCTTCTTCGGCACTTCTGCTCTTTTCAATCTTGCGTCCCTTTTTCTGTGCCATTTCATTCACATACTGTGATTCAACTTTCTTCTTATTCTCACGTTTTTTAGCCGCTTTTTCCATATTCTGTTCGATCAGTTCATCCATCGGCATTTTGCTCAGATGTTTATTGATAAAGAACTGCTGAACCATACGTACTACCGCACTGGTGATCCAGTAAAGACCAAGACCGGTCGGCATCGTGAAACACATAAATACAGAAAGCAGAGGCATCGTGATGTTCATGGTCTTCATGGTTGTGGCAACCTGGTTCTCCTGATCAGTATTGCCATTGTTCTGAGGTACCATCTTCACACTCAGATACTGGGTCAGACCAGCAAGAATCGGAATCATAAGTGCTGCGATCACAATTCCGAATGCTCCGGCTGAGAATCCGTCTTTAATCAGGTTCAAAGGAGCTTCTGCAATGTTCAGTCCCAAAAAGTTGTTCATCTTTTCGAGTTGTGCCATTGTAGATTCAATTGTTGACTGCAGAGCCGGGAATCCTTCTTTCAAAGTTTCCCATGTGGAAGACTGGAATTTGTATAAAACATCAATCAGGATGTTCGTATTCGAATAATCGTATTTTGACGGATCCATCAGAATCGGTTTTGCTTCACCGATGGATTCCATTATTTTCTGCCATCCGTTTGTAGATGTAATTCCTTCAATCAACGGAGTATAGACATCTTTTACCTGACTTACATAAGCAGGTATACCACGAATTACATACCACATTGCCCAGAGGAACGGGAACTGGATAAACATCGGGAGACATCCGCTTGTAGGGGATACTCCATATTTTTCATAGACCAGCTGTGTCTCTTCCTGCATTTTCTCCATGGAAGCCTGGTCTTTCTTGCCCTGATACTTTTTCTGGATCTTCTGAATTTCAGGGTTCATTGCAGCAGACATCTTCGAAAACTTCTGCTGTTTAATCGTAAGCGGAATCATCAGTGTGTAAATAACGACTGTCAAAAGAATGATACAGATACCAATGTTCTGTATACCGAAGACTCCATTCATTACCCGGTAAATTCCATCCATAACTTTACCGAGCAGCCAGGCAGCCTGTCCGATAATCGGCGTGCTGACCTGTGTCATTACAAAACCTGTCATATTTTTTCCTCCATAATTTTCTAAAGACCTTTTACTTTGATTGGAAAATGAAGGTCTTCTGCCCCGAAACTGGGCAGCAAATCATTAAGGCACAGGATCATATCCGCCCTTCGCAAACGGATTGCACCGGAGTATTCTCCAGGCTGCAAGCAAACCGCCTTTAAGCGCTCCATATTTTTCAATTGCCTCCAACGCATATTCGGAACAGGTTGGAACATAAATACAATGATATCTTGTCTTTAATGGAGACAAATATTTTCTGTAAAAACGAATTAAAAATAGTAATAATCTCTTCAATTTTTCATCTCTCCGTGCCTTTTGCACATCCATCTTCCTGATATGCTGAACCGGCATGATCCGGTCCGGGTTCGCCTTTCTGCTGTTCATTTTTACAAATGTCCTGCTTCACGCAAACAATATTATGAAGTTTTCCCAAGTGGATGAGTGCGCTTTCAATCTCTCTGTACGATTTTTCTTTCGCTGACACTCTTGCGATAATTACAAAATCATATCCACATTGGAACATGTCCTCATGCAGCCTGTAACTCTCTCTTATCAGTCGGGTTAAATGATGTCTTACAATACTATTTCCGACTTTTTTGCTGACCGATATTCCGACCCGGTTCTTTCCAAGATCATTCTTCAGCACATACATAACGAGATACCGGTTGCCATAAGACTTTCCTCTACGGTAAACTACCTGGAAATCTTTGTTTTTTTTCAGTGATTCTGAAAATTTCATACGCTTCTTCCCCTGTTTTTTTGTAGAAGAAAAGGCCACATGTCTGCGGCCTAAGCTGATAATACTTTTCTTCCTTTTGCTCTTCTTGCTGCAAGAACTTTTCTTCCACCTGCTGTAGCCATTCTTGCTCTGAATCCATGAACTTTAGATCTTGAACGTTTTTTTGGCTGGAATGTCATTTTCATTGATATCCACCTCCTATCCGATTACTCCCTATTAAAATATTAGATTATAAACTTTTTAAGACATCATTTTTGATTATAGACAAAAAAGCTTGTAAAGTCAAGAAAAACACGGTTATTTTATCATCAACTTTATCCCCATTTTGTTGATAACTATGTGGAAAATGGTTGATAACCTGTGTATGGATATTTTTTTAACATAAAATAACGCGTATTTAAGCGATTTTCTCATGTTGAAAAGTTTTCCCTACTTATTTTTCATTGATTATATAGGAATTTTAATGTAGAATATATATGTATGATTATGCAATTTTATCTTTGAAGACATGTTTTCTTCTTATTGTAAATAGATTTTGACATAATCTGACCGACTATACGCTGAAATGGAGTTTTAACTAAGATGGATACTGTAAAAGAAAAATGGGAAGAGATTATTCAAAAACTGAAGGTAGAATACTTCTTATCAAATATATCCTTTGAAACATGGATCAGACCCCTTGAAGTATATGACATCGTAGGAGATACTTTGTATTTGTCCATCAACTTCAAGGCCAGCATTGAACATATACAGAATAAGTATCTTCTTCCGCTCAAAGTATGTATTGCTGAAGTAACCGGTGTGGAATATGATATTAAATTTATTCCAAAAGATATTCCTGATTCTGAGATGGCATTCTATAAAATGGAAAATAATCTGAATTCCCGACAGGAAGAACCAAAATCAAAACCAAAAAACAAAAGAATTAATAACATTTCCGAGCAGGCGAATCTCAATCCGAAATATACCTTTGATACGTTCGTTGTCGGCGGAAACAATAATTTCGCCCATGCTGCTTCCCTTGCGGTAGCCGAATCACCGGGAGAAGTCTACAATCCTCTCTTCCTTTACGGAGGTGTAGGATTGGGAAAAACGCATTTGATGCATTCAGTTGCTCATTATATTCTGGAGAAGGATCCTTCCAAAAAGGTGCTTTATGTAACCAGTGAGACATTTACCAACGAACTGATCGATGCGATCCGAATTGGTAAAACAGGAAATGAACTTGCAATGACTGCTTTCAGGGACAAGTACCGTAATAATGATGTACTTCTGATTGACGATGTACAGTTTATTATAGGAAAAGAAAGTACACAGGAAGAATTTTTCCATACATTCAATCACTTACACAATGCCGGAAAGCAGATCATTATTTCGAGTGATAAACCTCCAAAAGACATGGAGACTCTCGAAGCCCGTCTGCGAACCCGTTTTGAATGGGGATTGATTGCAGATATTTCCGCTCCGGATTATGAGACACGTATGGCCATTCTTTATAAGAAAATCGAAATTGACCAGCTGGAACGTTACAATATACCGAATGAAGTTATTCAGTATATAGCCACCAACATAAAAACCAATATCCGGGAACTTGAGGGTTCTCTTAATAAACTGATTGCTCTGTACCGGATCAATAATAATCAGAAAGAAATTGACATCAAACTGGCTGCCGAAGCATTAAAGGACCTCATTTCACCGAATGAGAACCGTGAAGTAACCCCTGAACTTATTATTGATGTCGTTTCTGAACACTTTAACATTCCGATTTCTGACCTGAAAAGCAGCAAAAGGAATGCTGAAATTGCAAATGCAAGGCAGATTGCCATGTACTTATGCCGTAAAATGACGGATACGCCACTTAAAACCATAGGACTTCTTCTGGGTGGACGAGATCACTCCACTGTGAATCATGGTGTGGATAAAGTGGCAAATGATGTGGAAAAGAACGAAACTTTGAGGAATACTATCGACATTATTAAGAAAAAGATCAACCCGGTATAATTCATTCAAAAAGTTTTCCCAACCTCATAAACATCATTTTCTGAATCTGTCAACGGACTTGTCCTTTTCTGAAATGCTTGATTTTCAAGGGGTTTAGGTACTTACCCACATTTCCACAGCCCCTAATAAGGATAAGGCGGATATTTTTTATATATATTATTTATAATTGCTCGTTGAAAGGAGTTATACACACTATGAAAATCAGATGTCAGAAGGCTGACCTTGTAAAGGGAGTCAGTATTGTATCAAAAGCTGTGCCGACCAAGACAACAATGCCAATTCTGGAATGTATCTTAATAGATGCTACAACAAACATTATCAAGCTCACAGCAAATGATATGGAACTGGGTATTGAAACTGTCATAGAAGGAAATATCGAACAAAAAGGAATGATCGCACTGGATGCGAGAATTTTCTCCGATATTGTAAGAAAGCTTCCCGATAATGATATTGTAATTGAGTCAGATGATAATCAGCAGACACTTATTACCTGTGAAAAAGCTAAATTTAATATTTCAGGCAAATCAGGAGAGGATTTCTCCTATCTTCCATATATCGAAAGAGAAGAACCGGTCATCATTTCCCAGTTCACTCTGAAAGAAGTGATCAGACAGACTATTTTCTCTATTGCAGATAATGACAGCAATAAATTAATGACTGGTGAACTTTTTGAAATCCATGATGATATGCTGAAGGTTGTTTCTCTGGATGGACATCGTATTTCGATTCGTAAGATTGCCCTTAAGAAAGCTTATGATCCGCTTAAGGTTGTTGTTCCGGGAAAGACACTGATGGAAGTAAGTAAGATTCTTTCAGGAGAAGTAGATAGTGAAGTAAATCTGTATTTTACAAATAACCATATTGTTTTCGAATTTGATCAGACAGTCGTTGTTTCCAGATTAATTGAAGGTGAGTATTTTAAAATTGATCAGATGCTCTCAAATGATTATGAAACAAAAGTGAGAATTAACAAGAAAGAATTTTTGAACTGTATTGACCGTGCAACGCTTCTTGTAAAAGAAGGCGATAAAAAACCGGTAATTATTAATATCACAGATGAAATCATGGAACTGAAGATCAAATCACAGCTTGGAACCATGGATGAAGAAATTATGATTACAAAAGAAGGAAGAGATCTTCTGATCGGATTCAATCCGAAATTCCTGATTGATGCTCTTAGAGTGATTGAAGACGAAGAGGTTGACCTATATTTTATGAATGCCAAGGCACCATGTTTCATTAAGGATGAAAAGGAAACGTATATTTACCTGATTCTTCCGGTGAACTTCAGCGGCGTGGCATAAGACAAGAGGAGAAACTATGTATACGATTAAGTTGAGAGAAGAATATATCAAGCTTGGACAGGCACTGAAGGCTGCAGGACTGGTGTCTTCCGGAATTGAAGCGAAAGAAGTAATCATGGACGGTCTTGTAAAGGTAAATGGAGAGGTAGATACAAGACGTGGCAAGAAGCTGTACGATGGAGATACGGTTTCTTACGATGGGGAAGATATTAAAATTGAAAAATAAGTTGGTGTGTCTATGATTATCAAATCATTGAAGTTGAAAGATTACAGAAATTATGAATTGCTGAATATTGAATTTGATAAGGCAACCAATATTTTCTACGGAGACAATGCGCAGGGAAAGACAAATATCCTGGAAGCTGTGTACCTTTCCGGTACGACAAAGTCGCACAGAGGAACCAGAGATAGGGATTTGATCCGGTTCGGACAGGAGGAGTCTCATATCGAGACAATCATCGAGAAGAACAAAGTTCCCTGGCAGATCGATATGCATTTGAAGAAGAACAGTCCAAAAGGAATCGCGATCAATAAGGTTCCGATCCGAAAAGCGAGTGAGCTTTTTGGGCTGATGAATTTTGTGTTTTTTTCGCCGGAGGATCTGAATATTATCAAAAACGGCCCGGCGGAAAGAAGAAGATTTATGGATCTGGAATTGTCCCAGCTAGATAAAGTCTATCTTCGGGATCTGGCAAATTATAACCGGATCGTCAATCAGAGAAATAAGCTTCTGAAAGATGCCGTGTATCAGTCGGAGCTTATCGATACTCTGGATGTCTGGGATATGCAGCTGGTCGCATACGGAGATAAGATTATTGCCAGGAGAAAGAAGTTTATTTCTGAAGTAAATGAAATCATTGATGAGATACATTACAGGCTGACGGGTGGCAAAGAGAGAATATGCCTCTCCTATGAATCGGGATGCGGTGCATATTCGCTGGAAGCTGCTCTTAAGAGAAACAGAGAGAGGGATATCCGGACAAAGAGCACCTCTGCCGGTCCGCATCGGGACGATATCTGCTTCATGGCAGGAGAACTGGATATCCGCAAATTTGGTTCCCAGGGACAGCAGAGAACGGCGGCTCTTTCGCTCAAACTTTCTGAAATTGAACTGGTAAAACTGATTATAAGGGATACTCCGGTGCTTTTACTTGACGATGTTTTGTCTGAACTCGATAAACACAGGCAAAACTATTTATTAGACAGTATTCATGATATACAGACTCTGATCACCTGTACAGGCCTGGATGAGTTTGTAAATCACAGATTTTCAATAAACAAAGTATTTCATGTTCTTAACGGACATGTATCAAACGAGAATTAGGAGGATAGGTATGAGTGCAGAATATGGGGCAGACCAGATCCAGATATTGGAAGGGCTGGAAGCAGTAAGAAAAAGACCTGGAATGTATATTGGAAGTACATCAACCAGAGGGCTTCATCATCTTGTATACGAGATCGTAGACAACTCAGTAGATGAGGCGCTTGCAGGATATTGTGATCACATTCAGGTTTTCATCAATCCGGATAATTCGATTACCGTCATTGACAATGGACGTGGGATTCCGGTAGGAATCAATCATAAAGCCGGACTTCCGGCAGTGGAAGTCGTATTTACCGTACTGCATGCCGGCGGAAAGTTCGGCGGTGGAGGATACAAGGTATCCGGCGGTCTTCACGGAGTAGGGGCTTCTGTTGTAAATGCATTGTCAAACTGGCTGGAAGTAGAAATCTGTTCTGAAGGTAAGATTTACAAACAGCGCTATGAAAGAGGCCATGTTATTTATAAACTAAAAGTAGTCGGAGAATGTGATCCGGCAAAAACAGGAACGAAAGTCACATTTCTTCCGGATGATACGATCTTTGAAGATACGGTATTTGATTATGATACATTAAAACAGCGATTCCGTGAGATGGCATTTCTTACAAAAGGGCTGAAGATCAGCCTTACCGATCTGCGTGACGAAGAAACGAAAGAAAAAGTGTTCCACTATGAAGGCGGAATCAAGGAATTTGTAGAATATCTGAACAGAAGCAAGACACCGCTCTATGAGCAGATTATCTACTGCGAAGGAACGAAGGATAATGTTCAGGTTGAAGTTGCGATGCAGCACAACGATTCCTACACAGACAATACTTACGGGTTCGTAAATAATATTACCACACCGGAGGGCGGAACGCATGTGGTAGGATTCAGAAATGCCCTGACAAAAACATTTAACGATTATGCAAGAAAGAATAAATTATTAAAAGACAGTGAGCCGAATCTGTCCGGGGAAGATATTCGTGAAGGGCTGACTGCGATCATCAGTGTCAAAATTGAAGATCCGCAGTTTGAAGGACAGACGAAGCAGAAGCTCGGAAACAGCGAGGCAAGAGGTGCAGTTGACAGTATTGTCAGCACTCAGCTTCAGATATTCCTGGAACAAAATCCTTCGGTCGGAAAGACGATCATTGAAAAATCCGTACTTTCCCAGAGGGCGCGTGAGGCGGCAAGAAAAGCGAGAGATCTGACGAGAAGAAAATCAGCTCTGGAAGGAATGTCTCTTCCGGGAAAACTGGCAGACTGCTCCGACAAGGATCCTGCAAACTGCGAAATCTATATCGTAGAGGGAGATTCCGCGGGAGGTTCCGCGAAAACAGCGCGTGACCGTGCAACACAGGCCATACTTCCGCTCCGTGGAAAAATCCTGAACGTCGAGAAGGCAAGGCTGGATAAAATCTATGCCAACGCTGAGATCAAAGCAATGATCACCGCGTTCGGAACCGGAATCCATGATGATTTTGATATTTCCAAGCTTCGTTATAACAAGATCATTCTTATGACAGATGCCGACGTAGACGGGGCTCATATCAGTACGTTATTGTTAACATTTTTATACCGTTTTATGCCGGAACTGATTAAACAAGGACATGTATATCTGGCACAGCCGCCGTTATTTAAACTTGAAAAGAATAAAAAAGTATGGTATGCATACAGCGATGATGAGTTAGATGCCATTTTGAAGGAAGTCGGACGAGACAGCAATAATAAGATCCAGCGTTACAAAGGTCTTGGAGAAATGGATGCCGACCAGCTCTGGGAGACAACCATGGATCCCGAACACCGCATTCTGAAACGAGTAACAATGGACGATGAGACCTCATCCGAACTGGACCTCACCTTCACTACCCTCATGGGCGACAAAGTAGAACCAAGACGAGAATTCATCGAAGAAAACGCGAAGTTTGTTAAAAACCTGGATATCTAGTATTTCGCAGCGGCAGCTGAAAGAAGAAAAAGACAATTTCATGTTCACATGAAAATTGGCTTATTCTTCTTTCAAGGTTGGCATTGCAAATGCCAACCCATCGAGAAAATCGCAGATTTTCGAGAAGGCTGCAGCTGTAAAAGCTGCATTCCAACCAAAAGGAGAAGAAAAAAATGGAAGATAATATTTTCGACAAAGTCCATGAAGTGGATATGAAGAAAACTATGGAAGATTTTTATATCGATTATGCCATGAGTGTTATTGCTTCGCGTGCGCTTCCTGATGTGCGGGATGGTTTGAAGCCTGTACAGAGACGAATTCTTTATTCAATGATAGAGCTGAACAACGGACCTGACAAACCGCATCGTAAATGTGCACGTATTGTCGGTGATACGATGGGTAAATATCATCCGCACGGTGACAGTTCTATTTATGGTGCGCTGGTAAATATGGCTCAGGACTGGTCTATGAGATATACGCTTGTTGACGGACACGGAAACTTTGGTTCTGTGGACGGAGACGGCGCTGCGGCTATGCGATACACCGAAGCAAGACTCAGCAAAATTTCCATGGAAATGACTGCTGATATTAATAAAAATACCGTTGATTTCGTACCGAACTTTGATGAGACGGAGAAGGAGCCTACCGTCCTTCCGGCAAGATTTCCGAACCTTCTGGTAAACGGAACTTCCGGTATTGCAGTCGGTATGGCGACCAATATTCCGCCGCACAATCTGCGGGAAGTCATTGGTGCCGTAGTGAAGATCATTGATGATCAGATTGCAGATAAAGAAGAGACAACCATCGAAGAAATCATGGAAATCATCAAAGGACCTGATTTCCCGACCGGAGCAACGATCCTTGGAACAAGAGGCATCGAAGAAGCTTACCGTACAGGACGTGGTAAGATCCGTGTTCGTGCAGTGACGAATATCGAGCCGATGGCAAACGGAAAGAATCGTATCGTTGTGACGGAGCTTCCGTACATGGTAAATAAAGCGCGACTGATCGAGAAAATTGCAGAGCTTGTAAAAGATAAAAAGATTGACGGAATCACAGACCTCAGCGATCAGTCAAACAGAGAAGGTATGCGTGTATGCATTGAACTGCGCCGTGATGTGAATCCGAACGTTATTTTAAATCAACTATATAAACATACACAGCTTCAGGATACGTTCGGCGTTATTATGCTTGCACTGGTAAATAATGAGCCGAAGGTTATGAATATTCTTGAGATGCTGAACCATTATCTGGAGCATCAGGAGGATGTCGTAACAAGAAGAACGAAATATGATCTGAATAAAGCCGAAGAACGTGCCCACATTTTAGAGGGCTTATTGATCGCGCTCGATAATATTGACCGGGTAATCGCAATCATCCGTGGTTCCAAGACGGTGCAGATTGCGAAAGAATCTCTCATGAAGGAATTCAATCTCAGTGACGCGCAGGCACAGGCAATCGTAGATATGCGTCTGAGGGCTCTTACCGGACTGGAAAGAGAGAAGCTAGAAGCAGAATATGCAGAACTGATGAAGAAAATTGCAGAATATAAAGCAATTCTTGCAGACAGAAAATTGCTTCTCGGTGTGATCAGAAAAGAAATTCTCGTGATTTCTGAGAAATACGGAGATGAGAGAAGAACGTCCATCGGATTTGATGAGTACGACATTTCCATGGAAGATCTGATTCCGAAGGAAGATGTAGTCATCACCATGACAAAACTTGGCTATATCAAGCGCATGAGCAATGATACTTTCAAGAGCCAGAACCGCGGTGGCAAGGGAATCAAAGGCATGCAGACACTGGAAGAAGATTACGTGGAAGAACTGTTTATGACGAATACACATCAGTATATCATGTTCTTCACCAGCACCGGACGCGTGTACCGCATGAAAGGTTACGAGATTCCGGAAGCCGGAAGAACCTCCAGAGGAACTGCGATTATCAATCTTCTGCAGCTTCAGCCGGATGAGAAGATCACCGCAATGATTCCGATTAAGGATTACAGAGATGGAGATTATCTGTTCATGGCAACCAAGAAAGGTCTTGTAAAGAAGACTCCGATTTGCGAATATGCAAATGTGAGAAAGACAGGACTTGCTGCAATCACGCTCAGAGAAGATGATGAACTGATTGAAGTAAAAACAACAGATAACGAATGCGATATTATTCTGGTAACAAAATACGGACAGTGCATCCGTTTCCACGAGAAAGATGTCCGCGCAACAGGAAGAACTTCCATGGGTGTTCGCGGTATGAACTTAAGTGACCGCGATGAAGTGGTGGCAATGCAGCTTGATACACAGGGAGAAGACCTTCTGATCGTGTCCGAAAAAGGTATGGGAAAACGTACCATGATGGAAGAATTCACCTCTCAGAACCGTGGTGGTAAGGGTGTGAAATGTTATAAGATTACTGAAAAGACCGGTAATGTAGTAGGAGCAAAGGCGATAAATCGCAATGATGAAATTATGATCATCAATACCGATGGAATCGTGATCCGCATGGAATGTAAGGGAATCTCCGTTCTCGGAAGAATTACTTCTGGTGTAAAATTGATCAACCTTAAGGAGAAAGAAGAAGTTGCCAGTATTGCCAAAGTGCGTCATGCATCCAAAGAGCTGGAGGGTGATATTTCTGAAAATGAAGAAGAACCGGTAGGAACTTTGGAAGAGATTGAGACAGTATCAGAGGATATGGAAGGCGATAGCGAAATGACAGAAGGACAGCCGGATGAGGAATAAAGTACTTCTGGTCGAGGATGATTGCCTCATCATAGAAAATCTGACAGAATTTCTGACAGGAGAAGGTTTTGAAATCTGTTCGGTCGACGGACAGCAAAAGGCAATGAACCTTCTCGAAGAACAAAAATTTGACTTAATTTTGCTGGATATCACACTGGCACAGGGAAATGGATACAGCGTCTGCACGGCGGTGAAGGCGCTGTACCGGATTCCGATTATATTTCTAACTGCACTGGACGATGAATTCTCAGTAGTGACAGGTCTGGATATGGGAGCCGACGATTACATCAGCAAACCATTCCGGCCGCGCGAACTGGTATCCAGAATGCGAATGGTAATCCGCAGATTTTACGGAGAAAAAGAAAAAATCCAGATTCAGACAGGCAGACTGGAGATTGATGCATCAAGAGGAATCGTAAAAAAAGACGGCCGGGAAATCTTTCTGACCTCTTTGGAGTACAGACTTCTTCTGATGTTTTTACAGAAAAAAGGCAAAGTGCTTTCCAGAGATTATATTCTGGAAGAACTTTGGGATATCGCCGGTGAATATGTAAATGATAATACACTTACTGTTTACATTAAGAGGCTCAGGGAGAAGATTGAAGATTCACCTCAAAACCCTCAGATCATCAAAACAGTAAGAGGACTTGGCTATAAAATGGAGGAGTAATGGGTATTTTTCGAAACAGAGAAATTAAATTACAGTTATTGTCTGGAGGAGGAGCAACTGCATTTATCAGTGCGCTCCTTTTTTTCGAATCTGTATTTGGAAAAAATAAATGGTCACCGGAAACAGTGTTTCTGCTGAAAGGCGGAGCCGCAGGAGCACTTCTATGCGGAATCATTTTGCTTTTAATCTGGATGATATTTGCAGGAAAAAGATATCATGGAATCAGGGTACTTACCATGGAAATGGATGCAATCCTTCACGGAAAGGCAGACCTGAACTTAAGCAGAATGCGGGAAGGAGACCTGGAAATCCTGCGGGATGAAATTCAGAAAATGATCATAAGACTGAGGGAACAAAATGAATGTATCCAGAAAGAAAAACGGAACCTTGCCAATTCCCTGACCGACATTTCCCATCAGATCCGCACCCCGCTTACATCATTGAACCTGATGCTGGAAAAAATCAAATCACCGGAGACACCGGAAGAACAGAAACGAAAACTGTGCCGCGACATGGAACAGATGCTCGGAAGAATAGAATGGCTGATCACATCCCTCCTAAAAATGGCAAAACTGGATGCCGGAACCATCACATTTAAGAAAAATGAAATTTCCGTTCAAAACCTTATTCAGGAATCCATGCAGCCATTTGAAATCGCGATGGAACTGAGAAACCAGAAATTCACGACGCATGGCGAAAAAAATATTTCTATCAATTGCGATAAAAAATGGATGGAAGAAGCCATCGGAAACGTGATCAAAAATGCGATGGAACACACACCGGAAGACGGAACCATCTGCACTTCCTGGAGAGAAAATCCAATCTATACAGAAATTAGCATCACAGATTCAGGAGAAGGAATCGAAGAAAAAGATATGCCACATCTGTTTGAACGGTTCTACAGAGGAAGAAAGACAGAAACTTTGAATTTTGGTGTGGGACTGGCATTTGCAAGACTGGTTATCACATCCCACGAAGGAGTGATATTCGCCGAAAATGTAAAAGATGGCGGAGCGAGATTTGTGATTCGGTTTTATAAAATGGTGGTGTAGGAGCCAGGGGACGATCCTTTTGTCACGGCCAGCGCCCTTTGGCTTGTGGGTGGCAAAAGGATTTCCAAAGTCACTAAAAGAAGGTGAGAAATATGGAGAAAATTTTGATTGTAGAAGATGATGAAATGGTTCGATGCGGAATAGAGGATGTTTTGAAAATGAGAGATTGGAAAACAGAAACAGCATCAACATTTGCAGAAGGAATGGAAAAAATCAAAGCAAATAAGTATATGCTCTACATATTGGATATGAAACTTCCGGATGGAAATGGAATCTCCCTTTGTCGAGAAATCAGAAAAAGGACTAGAAATCCAGTTTTATTTTTATCAGCATATGACAGCGAGGGATATATTGTTGAAGGCTTTGAAGCCGGCGGTGATGATTATGTCATAAAACCATTTCGGACATTTGAACTTCTTGCAAGAGTCAAATCTCTTTTAAAACGATCTGAACAAAATCAAGAAGAAAAGAGAAAAACAGGAATCAAAAGCGGAGAATTTGTTTTAAATTTTGATCGACAGTCTCTCGTAAAAAATCAAATTCCGATAGAACTGACTTTGACAGAATATCGAATTTTATATTGCTTAATCGTAAATTCACCGCAGATAATTTCAAGAGCAAAGCTTCTGGAAATTATTTGGGATTCCAATGAGAATTTTGTAGATGATAATGCATTATCGGTTTATATTAATCGAATCAGAAGCAAGATTTCCGGAGATAGTAAGGAAATCTTGATTGAGACAAAAAGAGGAATCGGATATCGGTGGACAATACAAACGGAGGAAATATATGAGACCATTTCAGAAAAATAGAATCAGAAATATTTGTGTAAAATGGCTGGCAGTCTTTGCTTTTATGCTGACTGCCTTTTTTATATATCAACAGATTCTTGGAAATGCATATGAAAAACAAGTTGTTTCCTGGATTGGTGAACTGAAGGAGACAGATATGGAGCATGCGGTGTTTAGGTCATTTGATGAAGAAAAATATGAGTTAGGAAGCATTCAAATGAAAAATGCCGGATATGAAGAAAGTGGAAAATTATATTTAAAAGAAAATATTAAAACATACGGTCGACTTTTTTACTGTATTACAGCTTTTTTTATTTGTTTTGCTGGATTAATTCTGGAAATATGCAGAAATGAAAGAACAGAAAAAGAAATTGTTCAATATATGGAACAGGAAAAAAAGCGGATATATGAGCAGGTTCAAAAAGAAAAAACAATTGTCCAGAATGAAAGAAAAAAGATGGGAACTTATATGGAAAATATATCCCATCAGTTAAAAACACCAATGGCAGGAATGTTGCTTACTCTTGAAAATCTGACAGAACTAGAAGAAAACCAAAAGAAAAAAGAAAAACTGGAGAGCTGTGTAAATCAACTTTGTTGGATGAAAGATATGACAATCGTTTTACTGAGACTTGCACAAATCGATGCGGGAAAAATCTGGATGAAAAGAAAACGAGAAAATTTAACTGTATTGATTGAAAAATGTATTGACAGAATAAAAATTCTTGCAGAAGAAAAATATATTTGCATTCATTATGAATCCGAAGAAGAATGTATTTTATCTTGTGATGCATTCTGGATTCAGGAAGCAATAGAAAATGTATTGAAAAATGCTATTGAATTTACTTCACAGTGTGGAATAGTTAATGTTTTACTTCTTGACAGTGGGGATAATTATGTAATTCAGATATTTAATAGTGGAAAAAGTCTGGAAGGAAACGAAAGAGAGCATATATTTGACCGGTTTTATCAGATAGAAGAGGGAAAAAACAAAGGCTTTGGCATTGGGTTAAATTTATCAAGAGAAATCATAAGTCTTCATCAGGGTACCCTTCAGGTAGTTGATTCAAAAAAAGAAGGGACTACATTTGAATTCCGGATTCCGAAGATGGTTGCAAAAGAAGCAGATAAAAATCTTACGGAATCGTAAGAATACGAGTAAGAGAATTGAAAGATAAATATGATAAACTGAAAACAACAGATAAGCAAAATATGGAAGGAAAGAAATGAAAGCAGCTATTCAGTTTAAAAATGTAAATAAAAAGTATCGATTTGGTCAAAAAAATATTACTGCATTAAGAAATTTTTCTATTGAAGTGGAAGAAGGAGAATTTGTCGCAATTATGGGAAGAAGCGGATCGGGGAAATCTACGTTTCTCAAAATTGCAGGAACACTAGAGAAACCAGATTCGGGTGAAGTGTTTCTAAACGGAAGAGAAATAAACAAGCTTACTGAAAAGCAAAAATGCAAAATAAGGCAAAAACACATAGGATTTGTATTTCAACAGTATCAGCTTCTTCAAGAATATACAATTTGGGATAATGTTTGTATGCCACTTTACATTTCGCATGATACTCCGGATTATCAACATTTACAGCATGTGTTACAAAGAGTTGGTATGTGGGAAAGACGAATGGATTATCCGGATCAGCTTTCCGGAGGAGAGCAGCAAAGGGTTGCAATTGCCCGTGCGATGGCAGCAAAACCGGAAATTATTCTTGCAGATGAGCCGACCGGAAATTTAGATTATTATACAGGTCAGGAAGTGATGCAGATGATTTGTATGTCAAGAGAAATTTATAGACAAACGATTGTAATGGTGACGCACGATATAGAAAGTGCAAATTATGCAGATCGAATTGTAACAATAGAAGATGGTAGACTACGATGAAAAAAGAAATGAATCCCAAAAAGATTGAGCGAAATCTGAGTTTTAAAAGAATAAAGAAACAGAAGAAATACAGTATCCAGATTCTTTGTATTTCCATTCTGGCATGCGCTTTAATACAGCTTGATTTACAGATGACATCAGGTATCATTGATGCATTTCGGGAAAGCCGGAAAGAAGTATATGGTGAGTGGGAAAGGATAATGGTAGAAACAGATTATAAAGACAGATCTGTTGCAAGGGATAACCCATTTCTTGAAAAGACAGGTGAAATCAATATTTATGGTGTTCTTGAAGGAGACTATCTGGAAAATACTCAGTGGAACATAGGAACGATGGATGAAGACGCATGGAATCTGGGACGTTTGGAATTGAAAGAGGGAAAATTTCCGGAAAATGAAAATGAAATCGCTATGGAATATAGCATGCTTGTTCTTCTAGGATATGAAGATAAAATAGGTGAAAAAATCACGTTAAGAATCATACCGTCCATAGAGTTTCATCATGAAGAAACATCGGTAGAACTGTCCTACACTTTGTGTGGAATCATCAAAGACTATCAAGTAAACTGGGATATCAGCTTAAGACATAGATTACCAACTGGAATTGTGACTAATGAAGGGGCAGAAAGAATAGGGAGTCCATTGGAAACGCATATGCTTATTAAGGCAAAAGATGGATATGAAAATGTTTATGAAGACATGGAAAAAAGTGAAGATATTTCTTGTGCCATGGTTGAAAATTTTAGTGATGGGAGATTGATAACAGACAAAATCCCATATGAAGATTTTTTGATAACCATAAGAATATTGATTGCCGGATCTGCAATTTGTGTGCTATTTATTACGATTTCTCATTCCATTGATGGAAGAGAACAATTTTGGAAATTTCTATATGCATTAGGAATGGTAAAGAGTCAAATGGTTCAGATGATTTTATGGGAAGCTGGAATTTATGGAAGTATTTCACTTACTATAGGGACTCTTATGGGAGTCTCTCTTTATAAAATCAGTTTACCGGTCCTAAAGGTCATATCAGGACAAAATATTATCTCGAAGATTTTTGTAAAGTCAATGTTAAATGGAATTTTATGGAGCGGGCTTATTATTGTAACCGGTTATTTATTATCATGCATGAGATTAAATAAAATTCTAAAATCAGGAGGTGAAAGAAGAAATAAAAAAATCAAAAAGAGAAGGAGCTGTTCTATTTCAAAATTTACACCCTTTTCCGTAGTTATGAGCGAGTGGAAATATAAAGGTGTAAGAAAAATCGTTCAGATTTTATTACTATCCAGTGCAATAAGTATTGTGTTGTTTGGAATTCTTGAAGTAAGAAATAAAAAAGTAAATCTGGAAGAGTTTAAACAAACGACAGGAAATGGATATAGTCTAGATACGACAGATTTTCCGGAAGTATCTGGTATAAGAAAAAGTGATATTGCATTATTTTCTCAGATTGCCGGAGTAGAATCAGTAGAAACTTATCAAGTCAGCGCCAGTGGGGAATTTACCATTGATTTGTCTGAATACTCGGATAATAGATATTTTCAGGAAGTTGTAAAAACCGAACAGAATTTTAATGAAAATGTAGAAATCAATAAAATATCATTAAGCGTATTAGGCGTTAATGAGTGGGAAAATATAGAACGATTTGTGAGAAATATGACGGAAGGAAGTATCAATCAAAATGACTTTCAAAATGGAAATTTCTGCATATTACTGCTTCCTCCTTTAGAAAAAACATCATATGGATATCTGGGAAATGTAACCGAAGAAGAATATCAGGAATCATTTCTCATGGAAAATGATCTGAAAGTTGGAGATACGCTAAAAATATCTCATTGGGAAGTGAATGGGTATACAGAAGAAAAACAAATTCAAATCAGTGGGATACTTAGAACAGCAAAAAAAGAAGATATTCGATCCCCGTTTCCAGGAGGAAGTGGAATCCAGATCATTGTAGGAGAAAAATTTTGGAAAACTTTTCAAGTAAACAATATGAATGAGTATTGTCAGAAGGTAAGAATTAATCTTTCAGATGATGCAGATGTATTTGATACAGAAGAACATTTGTTAAAATGTATCAAGAAAATGGGTACTGTAAACATTGATAACTATCATCAGGAATATATACAAAGACAACAGGATATGTATTCGTTTCTGGGAATGTATAGTGTATTTACGGTATTTTATCTAATATTGGTATTCATAGTTCTTTATCAGATGCTAGAAGCAGAAGAGTATGAAGCAAAGAGGAGTCTGGAAATTTTTCGTGCACTAGGGATGGAAGAAGAGTTTATTAGGAAAAAGAAGAAAATTGAGATTGGAGTGATGGGAATATTGGCGGTTTTGGGGAGTGGAATTGTTGCTTTTGGGGCGCTCCTTTTGTCACGCCCAGCGCCCTTTGGCTTTTAAGTTTTAAGTGTGAGGGGACGCTCCTTTTGTCTTGCTCAGAGCTCTTTGGCTTGTGGGTGGCAAAAGGAGCGTCCCCAGTCTCTTTTTCAAGGGGAGATTTGTGTTTACTTAATTACCGAAATCGTTCCTTCGTGAAAACTAATAGAACTAGGGCTGGCACTGAGTATTCCAAGATTATAATAACAATCTTTAGTAGCAGTATACTGGTAAGAAACTTCATTTGTATTGAAAATTTCCATTTCTTCTTTCAGTTCTCCATCGATAATAGGTAAAATAGATGTTGAATGCCCATAAGTTGGATAAAGTGAGGATTCAAATTTGATAACATCACCTTTTTTATTCCCATCCTGTATTATTCGGAGTAGTAAGTACCACAAGTGAGTTGTTCATCATAATAATTTCAGGAGTGCAATTCACAGTGACACGCTCCCACTACTTAAGCCCTAAAGCTTTGAAGTAGGGGCTTCTTACTCAATAGCCCGATAGGGCTAAGTATCAATAAGCTATCCCCGCGTGCCCCGCGGTTCTTTTCTGCCCGGTTACGGGCATATTTCAGGCGCAATTATGCGCATAAAATTCTTTTTCCTTCTTCTCGGATATTGATCGCTGCATTCACATCCCGATCCATCCGATTCCCGCACCCACATTCATAGATCCGTTCTGACAGTGACAA
>NZ_JBQHTK010000031.1:0-34873 GCF_052065755.1 Bariatricus sp. HCP28S3_D3
TGAATATATTATCCTAGAGATTTCTGTATCAATCAAAGCCTAACGGCTGTTCAGCTTCGCATTTCGGCCGTTTTGCTCCGCAAAACCGGCCGTTGGGACGCGCCATATGCACTACTAGCTTTGTTGACCACCATAAATATGTCTCCAACAAACGCAGTTATCATAAAATCTGCCGGATCAGCAACCGTATTTGTCAGGAAAACGGTCTGGTCACCAGTATGCCAACCGGCGAAAAAGGGAAATCTTATAAAGAAAATATGGAATACCATCGTGGGAACAGCTGGAAAGCAAAACTAAAAGTCGCTGTAGATAAAGCGATCTGGTCATCCATCAACTATGATGAGTTTCTTCAAAAAATGAAGCTTGCTGGATATGAGATCCGTCAGGGAAAGAACCTGGCTTTCCGGGCACCGGAGCAAAAAAACTTTACAAATATGAAATCTCTGGGTAGCTATTACACGGAAGAAAATGTATTACTCCGCCTTGAGAAAAACCGGCATAAAACAAAAAATCCACGTAACGTCTCCAAAGAAGTACAGCTTTTTATCAATATCTCATCTTATGTAAGTACCGGCAATCGTGCCGGATTTGAACGGTGGGCACAACTCAATAATCTGAAAGAAGCAGCCCGGACCTTCAACTATTTATCTGAAAACAATTTGCTGAATTACGAAGACTTTAGGCAGCATATTGCAGATATTGATAATTCTATTATTGCTACGGAACAGCGAATTTCTGAATTAAGCTCTGAAATATCCCATCAGGAACTTATTCAGAAGCATTGTTCGTCCTATCGTACCTGCAGAAAAATCGTAGAGGATGCAAAAACAGCACCGGATCCTCAGAAATATAAAGCTGCTCACCAGTCGGAATACAAACTGCATGATTCCTTAAAACAGCAATTACAGGAGCTGGGCATTACAAAATTACCTTCCCCAGAGAGGCTGCGGAAAAAAATTGACAATCTAAGAAATGAACGCTCCTCTGCTGCCAAGGAAAAGCAAGATTTAGAAAAAAGGCGCTCAACATTAAATACCATAACTTCCAATTTCAACACCTTGCTATCCAATGACGCACATTTCAAGGATATTTCTGAACACCGGCAAGAGGAACATGATTTATAATAATCTCCATATGCTATGAGCTAAGGTCAATTACACTGTACATCATTGGCCTTAGCTCATTTTTTACTCTTCATCAATTTCAAAGACTTTCCGGTATTTCTTTCTTTGGCTTTCTAATGGCATCTGATCACAAAACTCTTGCAGCCATTCGTCGCATATAGACACCATTTCTTCTACAGGAAAATCATACTCCCCATATCCTATATCCAAATCGCAATCTTTACTTCGTTCTCCATACTCTACCAGCAACTCCGGAAACATTTCCATGGAGAAATAAATCGAATACTCGCTCAATCCCAGCGCATCAAACAAGTACATAAATTTATTAAAATCCCCAACTGCCATCGGAATTCTTTTCTTGATTTTATCTCTGTATTTATCTCCACACAATCGTAAGAATTTGTTTTCCTGAGAAATAATACCTTTTGTTTTTTTCATCAGCTCTCTTCACTCCCGCTATCCATTTTATCCTCTGGAGCATATATAGCCATTATACTGCTACTGTCATCACCGTGATCAATATGTATCCAATAATCTCTTATCCAATACCCCGTGTGACTTTTCCCCAGTGTATAAAGCTCATTTGTTTGAAAATCCACTATACATACTTCCGGAAATCTACCCTTGGAATCGCTCCACTCCATTTCATCCTGATACATGGAAAGGACTTTATCCAGACAATCCTGGCATAAGTATTTTTTTATCACTTCAAAATCCGGTGTACTTTTTTCTCCATAATTCACTTTACCCTCAAAAATCCCATGGTTTGGCATCCCGTTGATCCGGAAACTGCACTCTTCCTCACCATGTGACGATGACGTAATGCTTAATCCACTATCACCGATGATTTTCGTTCCATCATCCGAATATATACGTGTATCGAGTGATGATATTTCCATAGTATTCAAACACACCAAACCCAGCATTCCAGACTTTCTGTAGTATGGCATCAAGCTTCTTTCATTATTTCCGCAAATACAGCACTTTTCCTGGCTGATTTCAGATTTCACATCTGAAAGTTGAAAATTATTCCCTGTTTTTGTTGTTACCGCATTCAATTTATGTACGCATCCCATACAAAGCAGTGCAATCACAATTGCACCAAGTATTCCTTTTTTCTTCATTCCTACATTCTCCAACGCCCAAAAAAAGAACAGTCCAATTTTTTCTTGAACTGCTCTTATTTCTTTAAACTTCTCATAAGAGATAAAACAATCTCTCTTTCTTTAACTTCCAATCCATCCCATATATCCAATAACTCTGTTTGATCAGATGTCAAATCTAATTTGCCACTGTCTCCTGCAAAAAACTGAGCTAACGATATTCCAAATGCATCACATATTTTCTCAAGCGTTGGAATCGTCGGAATGCTGTCTCTGGACATTATATTTCCTAATGCTGTCTGCGACATTCCCGTAAGCTGTGAGAGTCGATATTTAGAATACCCACGTTTTCTGCATAATTCAGAAATTCTTTTTGGAATATACTCTTCTATACGCAAGTATTTTACACCTCTTCTCTGACCTATTTTTACATACATTGTAACCATAAATCAGTGAAAAGATTAGAACTATACCACTTACTTAAATACTCTAGTATACTTGAGTAATGGGGTAAAAAAAAGAAAAGCAGCTCTTAATAACTATTCAATTGTATTTTTTATCAAATCCATCTTCTTTAAGAGGGTAATGGCATCTTCAATACCAGCCATATAAGAAATATCCGCATACCGACAATCTACTGTTTGTAAGCAGGCGATATAATCATTAATTATCATTCTGTCATGCTCCGGCAAATCTAATTCCATAAATCTCTTCGTCAGTTCGTCCAAATCTTTCTCATCTTGTTGATACACCTCATCTTCCGCACAGATCTTATTTCTCGTTGCATCAATAGCTTCCGCTATAGACTGATTCAATATTTCTCTTGCCAGCATATCCATTCTCATTTCATCCTCCTGTACTATGACAATCATCAATTTGGTGATTAAATTGTACAAATATATGAACCCAATGTCAAATAGCAATGAATGACATGATTCGCCGGATTTCGACAATTATACATAAAATTCTGATTCGATTTTATAGGTTGACCTAATCACTGCCACCCCATCTTTTTTCCAATCTCATCAGCCATCAAAAAACCCACTACTGCACCCAGATAATTAATATTTTTTGAAACAATTCCCATGACACAAATTACTATTGCGGCACTTCTTCCAACCCAAATTGCTCCATATCCCCGGTTTCCATTTTTTCTGAATCTATGCAATAAATACTGAAACAATAAAGTAATCATGAAAAAGCCTATGGCATATAATATTAATTCAAACATAAAAGTCCCTCAATAAATCTTTATCCAGCAGGTACCTATCTTGTCATTTGCTATACGTTTTACCCTTTTGTCTGTAATCCCCTTTTCAGAGAAAAAAACGCATATCTGATCATAAATCTTTTCTGCCACATCAGACGCAACATTTCTTCCTTCCACCCGGAAATAAAACTCTATATCTCCATCCTGAAGAGCTTTCTCTACATATGCAATCGCCTGGCTTTTCATCCAAAATGTTCTTTTGTTTACTTTAAAGTAATTATGCTGCATAGACGAACACGTCGGCAATTGTGTATCAGCTTTATGTTCTTTGATTATCAGCTGATCAGACAAATTAAAGTAATCATACGGAATCCTTTTGAAAGATGACCCAATGGCACCAATGTCCCATGTCACATCCAGATGATACGGTTGTCCGTCTATATTAACCATATTCCAGGCATGAGGAACTCTTTTTCCGTTTTTGACTGATTCGCCTGTTACTACAATACACTTTATATCGACTGCATTTAGTAAAACCTTCACTGCCTTTGCAATTCCTTCGCATTGTGCCCGGTGGTGTGCAAATACTCCAAAAATATTATGGGAAGCAATCAGTCTCATCGGTTTACTTCTATCAGCACCTTCATCATCATACGAAATATTCTGGCAGATCCAATCATGAATTTTTATTTCTTTTTCATAATCTGTACCTGCAGTCAGATTTAGTTTCTCTGCCAGACAGTTCACTTCTTTTTCTATTTTTCGATTATACTCTTTTACCTTTTCCTTTTGGAAAAAGTATTGTGGGCAAATAGCAAAGTGTCCAAACATATCACTGGCACAGCTGCAGGCAGATTGATTCAGGTAATAAATCAGCGGATTATCTTTCGTCATTGCCTCAAAGATCCGTTCAAATGCTTCTTGTGGAAAATCACCCCTGACAGGAATAGGAATAATGTCCTGATGTGCCATTACCCCATCATAAAATGCTCGATAAACCGCCTGATCCTGCTTATTCAGTTGATGGTAATAATAGCGGTCCACGATCACCAGAACACCTTCTCTCTTTTCCTCTGCATCAGCGGACATTAGGAATCCGCTTCGCTACTTTCTCATGAAGGCAAACAGCTTTACTGTTCGCCTTCAAAATATGCCATCACCACTGTAATATCATCGCCACAGCCCAATTCACTGGTCTCTGTCAGCCATTTCTTTAAATTAGCCTGGACCGTCTCAGCTCCATGCTCACGTATCATTCCAAAATAGTCGCTGCATGTTTTCTGAAATTCCACATCTGATGTGTAGCTATTTGCAAAACCATCTGTAGATAACATATACATACACAATTCTTCATCCTCACCATCTCTTCGCCGGATGGAAGCCACAGCTTTTCGCCAGGCATCCGGTTTGGACAGAGAATGTGTCTCAGTGCCTAAAAACTTCTCCGGCTCTACTAAAGCAAACACACCATCTTTCGTAACCAGATTGATGTCACCGTCTCCAATCTGGAAAGAAAAAACAAAGGTATTCGTAATCAGCATTCCCAGCAAAGTGGTACCATAAAGAGAAAACACTGATGGCCATTTAATATTCCCATCATCATCCAGCATCCCCTCTTCTTTATTTTTATAATAGGACTGCTTTACTCTTGCCTGCCATTCTTCGCAGATATCCTGCGCAAAACGCATATCCCCTTCCCGATTCAAGAAAGTAATCAGGTTCGACAGACCATTCTCATCCGAACCGTAACTTTGCAGGTAATTTTTCATCACTTCACAGAATGTGTTTACGGCAATAGTAGATCCTCTGTCACTTCGGGGACATTTCTCACTTCCGTGTCCGTCTGCTACAGCAATGATTACAATATCATCGGATATCTCTACAATCTTTTTGCTGTCCTGGCATGGCAATCCGTTTCTCTGGTGGGTAGCACCTTTGACAATACCGTCACATAAATAGCGCTTCATCCAATTTCCTCCTTACCCTTACCAAACAGCTCCCTCATCAAAATCATCCGGATTCGGGATATTACTCATATCAAGTACTAACGGTGCCCCATTATTTGCTGGTGCAAATGGATCATCGGCAGGTACAGAAGCAGCCGCAGACGGTGTGGATGCTGCAGGCGCAGAGACCGGAGTAGAATTCATCGGTTTACTGGAAGGAGCAGACACCATAGATGCTGTGGTTGATGCCCATTTGATCATCTTTGCAAGTGCAGTCGCATTATTTGCCTGCAGAACCAGTTCTTTATTTCCGGTAAACTCTATCAGGACATCATCGTCCGCATCCTGTCCGATGGAAATAGCAATCTTCACTGCTTTCCGGAACCATGGCATACCTTTTAATTTATCCAGGCTTTTCTTATAATCATCCGTTGGCTGACCATCCGAAAGAAGCACAATTACCGGCGGCAATGCTCTTGCCGGCATTGGTGGAATTGACAGCTGTGCAGCAAGCAGGTCAAATGCCTTGCCAAGCTCTGTCAGCCCATTTGCTTCCATGTCCTCCCAGCTATAATTCTCTACCGGCACTGGACTGGTGGTAATCCAGCTTGCACCAGACGAAAACTGAAGTGCCCGAATCAACAGCTGTGCATTCGGGTTATTATCTGCTGAATTTCTCATTTCCGGGATGCATTCCTGGATTGTATTATTCACAATTCCTATTTTTTCTCCATACATGGATCCTGAACAGTCCACTACCCAAAAGAAATGTATTGGCCTTGTTGCCAGTTCTCCACCTGGTCTCTGTAATTCCTGCATAATTTCGTCCTCCTTCGTCGATCCTTATCTAAACTCACCCGTTGTCTGCGGGAAAATAATTTTTACACCTTTTACAATACCTGCCGTCCGTCCGGGTTCCACTGGAATCTGTGTCCCATCCGCCTTCTGATAGGTCCAGTTCACTTTATCTTCGTTCCGGATACCCCAAAGGGCTGGATTCTTCGGATTCTGTACCACACTGCCCACTACCGTATCCATATCAAAATCCTCGTACACATGATGGTGCAATAATTTTGTATCCTGATGCAACAATACATGGTTCTTTCCAATCATCAATTTCTTCGGTACCGAAACCGCATTCTGGCAATTCCAGCAGATATGGGCTGCACCTTTGGCTTCCAAATCCTCATCATAAAAGAGCTGTGCCCCACAGGAGCAACGGAGCATTCCGCTCATCATATTGGCAAACAGTGTCATCCACTCAGGTTCCGTAATACGCTTGCTTGGTTCATTTAAACCTACGGTAAAAGCTTTTGTGAACATCTGACGAAGTTTTTCCGGATATAACGGCCAATAAATATTGGCATTATCATGAATCCCTTTCACCGGTCTGTTGGACTTATTATCCGGATCGAAAATAAACACCGGATCTGTTCCGTACAGCTTCACTCTGGCAGCCATATCCATACATTTGATACTTGCTTCCAGCTTTCCTTCCAGTGGATGATTAACCATAAAAAGGTAAAACAGCAATACTGACAAAGAGTACCGGTCTGTATCTTTCGAAGGTCTTTTCTCTCCCCTGACAATTTCCGGAGCCATAAAACCAGGTGTACCAAGTACTCCGCCCGGCTTGCTGTTATCGAAAGAAACATTGTCATTATCACAGATCAGCACATCACCATTATCCGGATTGAAAAACAGATTGCCAAAGGAAATATCCTGGTATTTCGCTCCCATAGCGTGTAATTTCTGGTATCCTCTGGTCAGATTAAATGCCGTCCTGCAAAGTGTATAGAAAGATGGATTAACTCTCTTCTTCATCAGATCCACAATACTCTTATAATTCTTTGGTCTGAGAGGCATGATATATCCAAACAGTTCTCCCTGTGCCGGGGCAATCATTTCCATTGGCCACAGAAAACACGGATCCGGGGAACCTTTTGCAACGATGGTTTCCAGGACTTTCTTCTGTCTGGCTGTGGCACTTCCTTTGAAATACCATTTCAGTGCATAATGACTTCCACCGCATTTCACATCATACACTTCCCCCTGACCACCAGCCCCCAGAAGGCTTACAATTTCATATTTATTCCCACATTCTGATGTGAGGATGGTTCCATTTTTTAACTGTCCTTCCATTACGGTATCTGCCTCCTCTGCTTTATCAACTGTAATGCCTGATACAATACATTTCCGTCTGCAACTACCAGGCAATAACTTTTATTTCCGAACTGCATCTCACAGGCATTACTGTATGGTGTAATTGCTGTGAGATAACGATACGTCTTATCAAATCCCCATTCCTTTGCCTGAAACACGATCCTTTGATTGGTTATGTACAAGATTCCCCGGTGCTGCACCAGTTCTGTATGTTCAATGGTTTTTCCCTGACCGGAACTCCATCTTGTCCCTTTAAACAATCCAGGACTGCTGTGCCCATAATGGCGATACTGCTTCACCGTCTTTTCTTCCAGATTGACCGCTTTGTCAATAAAGTGAATCTTTTCACCACGTTTCAGGAACAACTGATCTGTATTCAGGATTGGAAGTCTTCCGGACATGATCTCGTTCTTTGCCGCTGCCGGAAGAATAGATGTAACTGTCGGAATCTGATTTTTATTTCCAAACAGGGCATCGAAAAATCCCATACACCTCACCTCTTTTCTCTTATCCTACCGCCTGTTTTATCTTGCATGGTCGCATCACAGGCGACATCTTACACAAGCTGATACTTGATCTTATTTTTTCTTGCATATTCCTCAGCATAAGAACCAAAGGAACATTGAATAATAAACTGCTTATTCGTACCGGTAAATGCATCTTGCCCGATTTTACTTACACTATCCGGAATTATCAACAAATCAAGGGAACTACAGCCGAAAAATGCCCTGTCTCCTATTCCGTTTAACTGGTTACTTAAGACTACCTTTTTTAATGAACGGCAACCTTCAAACATACCATTCGGTATCCGATCCACATTCTCCAGAATAGAAATACTATCTAATTCCAGACACTCTGCTAACATACGATTCCCAATCCAATACACACTTTTCGGAATAGAAAGTGTTCTCAATCCACTCCCTTTAAATGCTGATTCGCCAATTCGTTCCAACTGCATCGGTAAAGAAATTGATTTTAAACTCAGACATTCTGTAAATGCTTCATCTCCGATTTCTTTCACAGATACCGGAAGAACCGCCTGATGAAGCTGATTACATTCTGCAAAAGCTCTTTTTCCAATATGAGCAATTCCCTCTGTCAAAATTGCCTCTTCCACCGCTTCTTTGCAAAAACTTTCATCCGCTATTTCTACTACTGGTGTATTCCCCGACTTATTCTGGAAAATAATTGTCCGTTTGTTGTCCCCACGAAAACCACTTACAGCCAAACCGGTTCCCTGACTACTTCTGCAGTATGTAAACAGATCTCCATATTGCCTTCCGGAAGTTGCCTGTTCCTCTTGGATCGCCGGTCCTGTTCCCTGTTTTTGTACAGAAATGTCACATATTTTTCCTAATACTTTATTTCCATAGCAAGAACACCAAACCGAAACGATCCAATCCGCATTTACCCGGCTAAGTCCATAGTCATCCATTAGCCGCTTCACATAACGAAACGCAAATGTATTGTTAATTCTCGATACACTCTGAATGTCCTGTGCAATGCCCATATTATATGCCATAAGAAGAAGATTTACATTTTTTGCCTGATCCGGGAACAGGTCTTTTACAAGGGCTGTAAATCTTTTCTTATCATCTAACGATGATTCGTACTTTCGCAGCATCGATTCAAAATCCTGTTCAAACAACAGGCTCACCACCTCTCACCTCTTATTCCACACCAAGTGCTTTAAATACTGCCTCCTGCGGAGTTGAATAAAAAATCAAGCTAAAAGCACCCACCAGATCAGATGGTACGGTTCCGATATCTCCTGCCGAAGTAATCGGAAGCAATACTTTCTTCGCTCCACTATCCAGACACACCTGAAGCACATTTGCCAGTTCTTCAACCTTAATCAACGTTCCACTGATACTGATTTCTCCCAGGACAGCAAGACTGCTAAGCGTCGGCTTTCCTAATGCTGCAGAACATATCGCAATCAAAGTTGGAAGTGCCAGTTTACTGGTGATTCCTAATCCGTTCAGATCTTGGTAATTGATAATATAGTCTTTTGTCGTGGTACTGATTGCACCTGAAATTGAATTCCCATTGGCTTTCAGATAATTGAACGCTGTATTCGTTGCTTCCTTTGCATCACGGTCTGTGCCGATACCTGTCCGTTCAAACTTACCATTTCCCGGGAGCACCTGTGTTTCCAAACGATAAACACCAATCATACCGGATTTTCCCCTGGATACCGTATAAATATTTCCAGGATTGCTCATTCCTTCCGGTATCAGCTTTCCGCCACCAGACTCCGGTACAGATACATAATTCTCCTCAAACGTCTCATTGTCTATGTAAGAGAAATTCACATCATAAAATTCCATGCCGCCAATTTTTTTCAGCTGTTCTTTTACTCTGCGGCGAAGTTCCAGGGAAACCGTCAAAATTTCCTGAATATCTTCTTTTGTGTACTCTCCATCTGGATAAACCAATTTTACAAATCCAGACACCATTTTCCGAACAGCAATCGTATCACGTTGGTTCAGATTATTTCCCAAACGGAAGTATTTATCAAAAGCATCCCCATAAGATTCTTTTCTCATCTCACGCATATACTCGGAAAGGTAGTCCGTAATAAAGCCATAATCATCAGTAAAGAAATCCGGGCGATACTTCGGGATTTCCCATCCTGGTACATAGCAATGCATACGGTCTAAAAATGCCGTATCATATGCCATAACTGCCGGGAATGGTTCAAACAGATGCGATGTCTTTTGAAGCACATCTACACTCTGATTAATATTTCCAACAAATACCATAGAAGCAGATGCAGCCTTTTCTTCACGTCCACGGGCAAAGGATCCAGATGCCATGTAGTCTTTCATGATCTGTACACCATCTTTATCCTTAAAAGTAATACCGGCAACCTCATCAAAGGCGACAACATCCCACATACCAACCAGCCCAACTGTTTTACTTGCCATGTTATAAAACAGGTTTGCAACCGTTGTCTGACCTCCGGATACAAGGATACTATTTGGAGAGATTTCTTTGTAAATATGCGACTTACCAGTACTTCTCGGTCCCAACTCACAGAGATTAAAGTTATTTTCCACCAACGGAATCATTCGGGCAAGAAGCAGCCATTTGACACGCTCATCAAATTTATCCGGCTCCATGCCTGTAGAACGAAGAAGAAGATCAATCCATTCATCCTTTGTAAATGCCTTTCTTCCATTCTTCAGATCATCCATATCAATATGCGGCATCTGGATTGGTGTCAATTTACGAATACGGATTGGCGTTGTGTTCTTCTTATCTTCTTCAATAAATTCATAATCCAGCTGCAAAATACACCAAATACCACCACAAAGCAGGCGATCATATTTTGACGGATAATCCGGATGAATTGGAATATTCTTAATACCCAAATTAGAAAACTCCGCTTCATATCGATCTTCCTTAATATTTAAATGCACCGTGATCTTGTCAATGACTGTATAACTGCCACGTTCCCGAAGAATGGAAAGCACCTTTTGAGCTTCATCCGGACGGACAAAATTATCTGCCAGAATACGTTTTACATTATTCACGCCCTCTTCGATGATTTC
Source organism: Bariatricus sp. HCP28S3_D3 (assembly GCF_052065755.1). Taxonomy (NCBI): domain Bacteria; kingdom Bacillati; phylum Bacillota; class Clostridia; order Lachnospirales; family Lachnospiraceae; genus Bariatricus; species Bariatricus sp. HCP28S3_D3. The sequence goes on from NZ_JBQHTK010000031.1 coordinate 11,104, forward strand.
TTCATCATCCGAGCTGCAATACTGACCAAGAAGGAACTCCAAAACGTACACAGGTACATTTGCTCCTTCTTTGATATGTTTTGTCAGATCCTTACGGACAATCTTTCCATCAAAATACTGGCGAAGTTTGTTCTTTATAATTGATCTGGTATCATCCATTTCCATAAATTCGTCCATCTCACTTTTTCCTTCCTTCTTTTAAAACATACACTGTACTTCTATAGGAACCCTGTCGTTCCAGTACACCCAGATCAACCATCTCTCCAAGAATAATTCTTGCTCGTCTCTGTTTCACTTTTAGTAATAACTCTGCCTGGTGAGATGTAACCTGTCCTTTTTCTTCTACAAATCGGAAAATGATCTTTTGCTGTGCCGACAAACCATTTATCGGCATTTTATCGGCACTAATCGGCATTTTATCGGCATTTTCAGTCTCATTGCTTGCCCCATTAGTATCACTGATACTATTCGCAACTTTCGTAGAACCAAAGTCATATGAATACTCATCATCCAATGGCACAATAATTCGGAATACATCACTTTCTATAAACTGCGGTTCCTGTCCTGAATAGTATTTACTGTACTTAAACAAATTGCGAACACCTGAACCGAGTTGATCTGCATATCCAATATTTCTAAAGAACGCTGCTATTATCGGATTTTTCGGATTTGGCTCCAGATTATCCACCGTAATGCATCCATCATTTGCCGCACGATTTGCATTTTCTACATACATACGTTCTTTTTCAATGACAAACTTTGCCGTATAATTGCTGGAAAATTCCCGGTGCATCAAAGTATTGCTAACCATTTCTCTTACGATCGTATTTCTCAAGCTCTTGTTTACAGTATCTTCCAAAAAGAACTTGTCCGGCAAATTTTTTCTTCCAAATTCAAGAAGCCTGTCGTAACTTTCAATCAAATTTGTTTTAATAATCTCACGATCATCATACCGGTCCACATTCACCTTCCGGACGAGTGCATCTGTAACATAAGTCGGTGCCACATTCAGAATCACATCGTCCTTACCTAACAACATAATTGCGGCAAGATTATAACCCTCTTCTCCAGTTGCAATATCACGTCCATATAATCCTGCACTTTTCAGTAATTCCTGATCATCCATAGCTGTCCACGGATGCTGTCCGCCTGCATGATTCTGTGCCATTATCCTGATTTTCGGTAACAAATCCAAACGTAAATCTTCCATTTTCGCATATGGATATATCTTCTTTTCTGTAAAGATGTTCTGCTTGCGAATATACATCTGTGCAATCGTACCGGTAGCAGTCACCTTCACATCGGCATCATCTACACGGTCATATATTACTTTTTTATAACTATGCACTTCTGCACTCGGCGGAATATGAACATGAATAATGGTACGGTTTTCATCATATTTGATAATTTCAGGTGAAAGATATACTGTTGGAGAAAACATCAACGGATTACTCACAACTTTAATGAAATTCTTCACCATATCCGGAGCTGCTTTTTCCGGCACGCCTAAAACTGTGCCATCATCCAGCACCCCCATAAAAATGTCTCCGCCAAAACGATTCAAGAAAGAACATACGGTTTCATAAGTGTCCGACTCAATTCCGTTTCCGCAGCGTTTGAATTCAACAGCCACGGTTTCTCCTATTGTAAGAATAGACTGTAAGGTATTCAAATCCATTTTGGCACCTCCCCGTAAAGCATATTATTGTTATAAACTACTCACAGCTGCACTTAACTTTTGCAAATAAAAGCCAGGAATAGAATAAAACTTAAGCGGATCTAATTGAAAAACATAATCATTTTCAATATGGTTTGTCTCATTAATAAATTTATATGTAGCTGGTTCTTTTTTTCTTAATTCTTTAAATATAGCCTCATGTCTTTCAAATAACAGTCTAAACGCAATTACTTTTATATAATCATCTCCAATTGAAATCTGATTCTTTAAGTTTTCATCTGAAATCAAAGATAATATCTCTCCATAATTTAATCCGTCTAAATTAGCTTTAATTTCAGTACATCCAATCGAAAAGCAATTTTGATCTAAAGGAGTAATACCATCATTCTCCATTGCCAGTGGTCTTCCATGTATTAGATTGGATAGAACTTGATATGCTGGAGAATTCGAACAATCTGTCACTGTTAATTCGATATATTTTCTATAATTCACAATCCGAACATGCATTGGATATGACGGTTCTTTAAATATGTTATGAGTCAGTTCAACAACGTTTTTTAAATCTGCTGCTTCTATATCCTGCTCAATAATACGACCATTTTCATTTTGAAGCCATTTTGCATTAACTTGTGTCGTAAGCCCCATTCTATTAAAGAAATCACCTTTAACATAATCAATTATCGGCTGCAAATCATGAGTTAGCATTAAAACTGTTTTATCCCTAAAACTTTTCTTTTTATTGTCGAACATTCTTCGAATTACCGCAAATTTTTTATTTGTATCAAATGAAGAAATAGGATCATCAAGAACAATTAAGTCTGCTTCTTCACTTATTGCTTCAAACATAAACATTACCAAGGAAAATGCATTCTTTTCTCCCCAGCTTAAATGATCTGATGGATTAGTTACTCGTTCCACAATCGAATCAGATGGTTTTAAATATGCTGTTGCTTTTTTCTCGCCATCTGGCTTTAACTCAAATTCATATGGGAATCCCGCAAGAGCTAGAAATTCATTAATATCTTCTTTTTGATCTTCCACTATTTTATTTAGTTTCTTTTCATGTGCTTCAAACAAGTTTTTCAACTTTCTTGTATTCTCTTTTAATTCATCAACTTTAGCGTCAACAATATCAACTAATCCGAGTATTGCAGGTGTACAATAATATTTATCGATTATTGTCTTTGAAATTTTTAGTTCTTCCAAGTATCTGTCAATTTGTTCCAACTGCTCATGAGTTACATTCATAGGGCGAAATTGAAATATATGCTCTATTTTATTGCTTAAGTATTGTGTTTCTGTACCTAACCTTGACAACGCAGCGTGTAATTCTGAAGCCTTACTGGAATCTCCAATAAAATTCTCAATTTCATTAATAGCATTTGTCGAAACAAATCCCGAATCACCTGCTTTTTTCAAATAATCCAGTACAGCTGTGGCTGTTGATAAAGCTGATTTTTTAAACACTTTTTCAATTAAGGTGTTTTGATTTTCTATTTCATTAGGTAATTTTTTAGTACAAAATGGACACTGATCATCAACTACCCTTTCAACACCTTCACGTCTCCAATTGGCCCAGGTAGCTACGTCTTTCATATCTCGTTTATCATAGAATGGTTTATAAGAGTCAAGTTCATGATACTTATCAAAACCGCTTCCGTTCCCTTTTATCAGTTCTCCCACTCCGCCCGTTTTTGCAATACTTTTACCTTTTAATTTAAAAATAGAAAAATAAGTTTTAAATATGTCCTGTAGTTCTTCCAACCCATCAATATTGTGAATTGTTCCTTGTAATTTAATTAACAATTCTTCAATTTTCGCTTCAAGATTATCACACTCTCCTGTATTTAAGAATATCATATATGGGTTTTCAAAAAAATTCTCTTTCGCAAGGACTTTTTGACTTACATATCCATCATTAAATACTTTAATTTTTTGAAAAGACAAATTGGATACTTTTGGCAATTTATCCTGCTCTTCCACGTTTACTCCGTATGGAAGTAAAGTACTTGTTAGTCTTTGTTCGTCTTGCGCTTTCAATAGAATGGCCTTACCTATAGTAGTTTTCCCTGTGCCATTCATTCCATACTTTATGTTTAAGCAATTCGGTTCTATTGAGATATCTGCGTGACTAATACAATTACAATTTTCTATAACTAAATTAACCATTTCCCCTCCACATTACAATTTTAAAATCCAAAGCCAAAATCATCTGCAAACGCAATGTCCATTACGATTTCATGTCGTAGTACTTCCAAAGAATTGTTATCATCATATGCTACCAAATAATACTTCTGATTCTTACTGTATTTTTTATTCTTGAAAGAGAATCTCAACCGGAATACTCTCTTCACTGTATCCTTGTCCTTCTTATCTGCAACATATAAATGTTCGTTGGATATCTTTTCGTCATTATCGTCCACAAAATAGATACGATAAGTTGTTTCTTTGACTACATCATTTACCGCATCCGTCTGCACAAAATCCAAAGAGGTAATTAGGTTGGTAATCTTCGTAGTCAAACTCACTAAAGCAATCTGTGCAGTCGTAGTTTCTTTGTAACCACGTTCTGTTTTAACCTCAATCAGCGGAATGATCATTTCTTGTGGGGAAGATCCTCCATGTACAAAATTCATACCAGTACCTGGTGCTTTGAAAATATCTGCTCCTATCGGATAAGATACCTTTCGCTCGTCTTTATTCTGCATCATAATACCAACTACTGTCGAATCAACGCCTTCCGTGGATATGGCTTCTGTAGAGAGCAAATATCGACGTCCCAAAACATACTCCCTAGTACCTTCACTTATGGCTTCGCCAGAATTCACCTTGCCTGCCGAAGCAGCCACAGAACCAATTTTATCGCTTTCAGACAGTTTGTTTCTTCTATAGATGAAACCGTGATCAGCGGTCACAATAAAACGTGATCTGTTGGCACTGGTGGTTAAACGGCGGATCAGTGCAGAGATTTCATCCACAGCTTCGGCGCAGGCATTGAACACTTCGTTTTCGGTGTTCAGTTTGTCGCCTCTGGCATCAATTTGGTTGTGGTAGATATAAACCACATCCTGACGGGTGAAGATGCTGCGGAGATCTGCCACGCTCAGATTCTTGATATCATCATACTGAACGCATCTGCTGGCGGGTTTATATTTATGTAGAATTGCCTGACGCTGTTCCAGAGTATCCGTTTTCTGTCCGTCCACCAATACAGAATAGTCCTCGATCAATTCCAGACTTCTATGAGGAAGCAATGCAGCCATACCATACTGTGTAATAGAAGGTAGAGTGCTTGCCATTGTTTTCATTGTTGCGGTGCATTTCTCGTCTGCCTGCAATTTCTCAAGAAGAGTCATACCTACTTCATATCTCAGGGCATCGGAGATAATGACAACCAACTGATCTTTGGCATAGTTTACATTGCGGTTGAAGAAATCAGGCTGCTTTGTGATCTGCAAAGACTCCCGTTCGGTGCTGAACAGGTCGTTCCAGTTGATGCATATCTTCGCCAGATATTCATTTGCATAGATATTTTCAACCAGCTCTTTCAGCTTGTCGAACCTTGTCGCATCTTCGAGCTTATCCAGATAGTAATAAAAATAACGGTAATAGCGATCCATCTTGTAAAGCTCGCTTGTGTAATTCTTTACCATTTCATTCAGACTTGCAGAAGGAGCATACTGAGAACCGGAAATGATACTCCAAGCATTCTGCAGCACAAAGTATTCGTTAGCATAGTGCTTGCCAAAATGTCCTTGGCGGCGTTGTTTGGTAAGCTGTGGAATGGTTGTATCACCCAACTTTGCAGCAACATCTTCCAGTTCCAGTCGTTCGGTAGCCCATTCAATCAGAAACTCGTCAACCCCTGCAAAGATACCACAAGATACTAAGGCTTCCACCGGGATCTTTCTGAACTCTGTGTAAGCTTTCAGTCTGTCATAGACCATTTTAGAAATTTCGTCAAAGCGGTCTCCATAGATATAGCTGTTCATCAGATTGTCGATAAATGCGATAACATTGCCAGACTTGAAACTGATGAACGGCTTCCATGCAGCCGGCATATCCGCAGAAATAATCTTGGTTACATAGGTCACGAACATGGTCATCGTGAACTTTTCAAGAGTAGGCTTCTCATCTGCATATCCGAACACATCCTGAGCCTGACGCCAGAACGCATCCAGAAGGTCATATTTCTTAAACTCTGCCAGATACGGATTATCTTCAAAGCCTGCATCCGTCAGAACGGTACGAAGAACTTCTTCGTAGGAAGGAGTCTTGCACTTACAGAGAACACTCATCAGAGCAATCTCAATGGTATTTCTGTTAAATGTTTCAAGTTCCAGATCGTAGAAAGCCTGAGTACGTTTTTTCTCACCGAAGAACTTGATATAGTGCTGGATCACCGGCTTATAGCGTTCATCAATGCCCAAGTCGATGGTCAGCAAGGAAGCTCTGTCAGCAAAGAACTCTTTGGAATACTTGATGATATCCGCCAAATGGTTATCACGAATGGCAGGTTTCGCAAAAGGAGCATATACCAGATAATTGGTCGTGGTATCCACGCACTCCAAAAAGTATTTCGTATAGAACTGGTTATCCGGTTCCAGATGCAGCACCTTGGCATTCACCAGATCCATTGTGGTCACATCCTCCAAAAACTCTGCGTTGGCATCATACCAAAAGACCAGCTTGCGAACTTCACCGGTAAACTCGCTATTCAATTTGTCTGTAATTTGTTTTAGGGTAAGCTCTGCCATCTTGTTCTCCTACTTAATTCCTGTACACATTATATCTTGTCCAGTAATTTCAGCTGCCAGTTCGTCAATAAACTGGTCTAATGATAATGTCAAAAATTCATGCAACAGCCAATTTTCTTTTGAATTTAACAAATGTGCCATTTGTTCCGGTTTATACCGAACAATTTCACTAATTCTATGCATAGCCGCCATAATAATCAACATACTGTTAATATTCATAACATCTGGATTACTCAAAGCAGTTCTTTTTAAATACCACAATCTCTTGCTTGAACGAATATATTGAAACTCACGCCTTAGCTCATCGTTCCCATTTTTAAAATCTGCTGACAAACTGTCCTGGGTATTTCTTTTCGCACCATTTACACTTTGCAAAATGAACTTATTCTCATTCGAAACTTTAAACTTTGAAGAGATACTGTTTATATACGCAGTCGGAACAGTGAGTGGAGCAACACCAAACAATGAACTATCTATTTCAAATTTTAAATATAAATTTGAATCATTTCCTTTAAAATAACATGGTGATTGCGATGTCTTAACAGGAATAAATAATTCTGGGATTTTAGCTCCTCTTGGTGTATTATAAGTTGTAATAAAGGCTCGATGAATAAATGCTAAATTATAAAATAATTTTTTCAATGGAATTGTATTCAGCTTACCACTTACCCAAATAGTATCAAAATTTTGTTCAAGCATTCTTCCAAACAAGACAAAGACACCTTTATTTTGATGTCCTACATATATAGATGAAAGATCATTTCCCGAAATATTGGTATTTTCAAACAAACCATGTCTTGAAAAATCTTCCACAAAATCTTCAATATACTCACATTTAAATGCCAAAAATGCTTTCACTGCATTTAAAATTGAATAATATGATAAGAGTGGCACTGATTCTATCGGTAATGTTTTGGCAGCACAATAGAAAGACATTGCTTGCTTCCAGTAAAAAGAATAATGGTACTTTCTCTCATCTCCGTATTTAGGCTTTGATACAGTAGCATTTCGATATTTCATAGCTTTCTTATGGCCCGAAAAATAAAAGTCTATATAAGTAAAAATATCATCCGTTAAAACTGTATGACTACCAAAATCAGGTGAAGTATAACTTTTTCCCATTTGAAGTTTACGATTTTTGTATTGATATGGTATGTTATCAATCTCAATATTAGTTCTCTTTGGCATTTAGTCACCTCAAATCTTCGCCAGAATCTGCATTTTCCTGCCGTCTCTACCGGTCTGAACCTTTTCATAGTTTACCTTAACACCATCGTCCAGATCAATATCAATACGAGAGAGGGCAATGTGAGCCAGTTTAGCGTCATAGTCCTTGGTTTCTTTCAGTTGCTTCTGGAGCTTGTCCTTACGCTTGGTAGCTTTTGATACTTCTCGAGAAGCACGGCTATTGTCGATGGTTTCCTGCATACGGATAATTTCACGCTCATAGGTGTGCTGCATCTTATGGAGATATTCCACACGCAAATTGCCGACAGTATCAGCGTTCCAACGGTGCATATAAACCAGTGCCTTGAAGCCGTTCTGTTTGCCACTGTCAAAAAGCCAGTAAATCGGACGTTTCTGATAAATCTTGATATGCTCCTTCATGAAGTCATTCAGGAAATAGTTGCGAATCACTTCACGAGAAGTTGTACCCTTGTTACCAAGTGCCTTAGCGATGAAATCAAGGTTTGCTTCCAAATTTTCTTCGCCAAATGCCTTCTTCATCCAGTCGACGAACTGACCGACAATATCATCCTCGAAATAGGCTTCATCGGTAATTGGGATACAGTTATCCCTGTCCGGAATAAATGTGCTGTACTTACTGTCATCCCATTCACCGCCTGCATAAGTCAAGCCCTCAACATCAAGTGAATATCGACCGAACATACAACCTACTGCATAGGAAATCAAACTCCGTATATCTCTTGCAGCATCTGCTTTAAATACAGTCACATCAGCTTCGGCAATTGTTGGATTTAATTCGCCATTTAATCCGTAGATTCCAGCAAAAATAGCATTCAAATCTTCCTCATTTTGCTTTAACTCTGTAAATCTACTATCACATTCGCTCTCCCATTCCTTGTAGGCATCTTTCAATGATTTTCCGTATCGAACCATAGGATGTTTTTTAAATTCCCATGACAATTCACTTGCATCCCAATCAATAGACGATAAAAAGATATTACGTTTCACGATGGATACAATTTCATTTTCTCTATCTTTGTCATAAATAAATGGCAATTTGGCAAGGTCTATTGCCTGTACGTTTATAGTCGGATTCATAATTTTTAAGGCTTGGTCTGCAATTTTAGTGCACAAGAAACCTAACGCATACAACATTTCTTTCTTATTATCAAAGAAGCACGGGGAACCTGCAACATCCCACAAAAAACCATGCGGAAGGTATCTTGCAGAGAATTTTCCACTTGAGATAAAAGGCCATGTTAACCCTTCTCTTAGGTACAAATGTTGTAATGTTGTCTTTGATCTGTTGAATTCATCCTTTCTAAGCCAGTTAACAACATAGTCAGCATTACCCGCCCAGTTGCGTCGATTTCCGCCTTTACTATATGGAATCCATTTACACTCCGAAAAATCAATTTTATCCATTGACTTGTATCCAATAGCACACGCATTTCTATCTACTTCATACCAAAGACGAACAAACTCATTATTGTTTCCTGTCGTCATTCCGGTAATAATTTCCGCAACATCACCCAATTTCTGTCCTTGGAAAGCATCAATAAATGCAGGACTTAACCAATATGCAATAGGCGTTCCAGGAATCATTAAGAAATTGTTCTGCCTAATTGTATAAAAGAGCTTTTGTGTTTGATTATCAGTGATTTCCATTGCTTCCGGTTCATCTTCAGTGACTATATCAGAATTATACCTGGTAAAATCATATTCAAATTCATGGTTCTCTTTTGCATTCATGAATAATCCTTCAATATCTTCAGGGGCAATATACTGGAATGTTCTCTGATGCAACTTCATATAAGAACCAATATAATTTTTAGTTGCTTCGTTCTTAATAACAAATGCCGTGGAACCAAAATCAATGCCAAATACTCCTCTACCCATGTGCAGAAGATTAACTATTGTCTGTTTACTAATAATTTCTTTTCTAAGTGCTTCAAAAACTGTCAAGAAAAGGAAAGATGGCTGTGTAATCATTCCATAGTAAGAGCCAAACTTCGTCATATATCTACACTGTTCAATAAATACCGCAAACATATCACTTTTACTATTAGGATGATATTTCTGAACATATGTGGTCAGCTTTGCGCTCATTCCTCTATTCCCCATATAAGGCGGATTTGTAATGACCGCATCATACTTTTGTGATAAAACATGAGCAATTTGGATCAATGTAAGCAACTGCACCTGTGTTTGATTGATACCAATGATATCCAAGCTCATCTGTCCTGCATCGTCGATGCTTTCAGCGAAACGCTGAAGGAGTTCCCAATCGTAGTTTTCTACATTCAGAATGGAACCGTATTCTTTTGCATCAACCATCGTATCGAGCAAGCCGCTGACCTGGAGCTTTGCCTTATTTCTCTCGATAGGGCTGAGATCAGCGCCAAAATATTTCAGCTGCCCACGATTGATGCCATTGCTTTCCTCAATAGCATACACATGAGGTTTGATTTCACGGGTAAAAATGCGGCGGTCATACTGACGAGCTTTCATCATAACGGCAAAGTATGCCAGCTGTGCAGCTCGCTTATCAATATCCAGACCGAACAGGTTGTTTCCCAGAATGGACTGTACAGCATCTCTCTGCGTATATCCCTGAGACTCGTAAATCTGCATCAGCACATCGAAGCAATATACCAGAATATGACCGGAACCCATACAAGGGTCGATGACCTTAATATCTTCCGGGTTCAGATTGCGATATTCCGCACGAATCTGTTCAAGCTTTGCCTGCACACTCGCTTCCTGTTCAGCTTCTTCCAGATAGTATTTCCAGTTTTCTTTCAGGCTGTCGCTGGGATGACCTTCCACCCAAAGACGCCCAAGGCTGTTCTCCACCATATAACGCACAATCCAGTCCGGTGTGAACAACTGTGTTGCCGCAGGGATACGCTCCTTGGTAATCTTCACATTCTTCTTCAGCAGAGCAAAGGTCTCGTCTTTCGGCTCAATATTGTAATACTGGTACATCCAGCCGATGATCTCAACCTGACCTTCTTTTTCTATGTTGAAGTCGTACTCAGTAATGTCATGCACCAGATGATAAACCACACCATCATGATCCGTGAAGGAAATGCTGAGAAGAAGCTCGGTGTAGTTATTGGTTTCTTCAAACAGCTCAGGTAGAATCCCATTGAGCTTGTTGCACTGCTTGATGAAAAGCATACGGAACAGTTCATCCAGCTTATTTTCGTCCTTCAGCTGCATGATTTTGTCGTGTTCTGCCATTGTAAACTCCATATCGGTATCAAATGGAGTGGTCACGAAGTCAGGCTCGTTCTTGGCAGGATTTTCAGAAGATAGTACACGGATTCTGGAAGGGAGATACTCGTTTACTTCCATGAATCGAATAGCGATCAGTCGGTTGAACCAAGTATAGGCAACTTCTTCAATGACCGCCTTGAAAGCAGTCTTATAATCGCTTGTACGCTCTTTTTCCTGAATGGCTCTGACCAGAGCGTTTCTCTGTTCAATGTCAGAACCGGCGACCTGCACATAGTCCTTTGTGCCAATATCAAAGAACTGCAAGTCCTTGGAGGACTGAGAAAGTGGCTGGGCGATGCCTTTCTCGCTCACACCAATCAGTCCCGCTTTATATGTAATGTCGGCAATGAGCTTATTTCTCGCCCATACCGCAAAATTTTTAATCGCTGTTTTATTCATAACGTTATCTCCATTTATTAAAACTCAACATGAATTACCGTATCGTTTTCGAGTTGTGCCAATAATTTTTTTTCTAAATCTGCAACATATCTTTTCACATCTTCCTCTGTTTCCAGCTGCCATGTTGTTTCTGTGTTAATTGACTTAATGCTGATTGTACGTTGCTTCTTCTGTTTTGGTACTGATCCAGCTTGTTGTTTATCAGATTTTCCTAATCCATAAGAATTTCCGCCATCACGGATTACATCTGGCTGTGACTGTTTCCGTCCTTCTTTTTTCTCTTCCTCCGCCATTTTCTGAGCCTGCAATCTGCTTTCCATATCAGCAATCTCATTTAGGCAACGAACCTTTAACGCATCCGCTTCAATTTTAATATTCTGAAGTGTCGCCACATTATTACAATGACTGGCTTTTTCATGCAGTTCCTGGAATCGGTCTGTATATCTGCTGCTAAGCTGTCCTTCACACAGCTTTCCTTCCAGTTCCTGTAATACACGCTTTCTTGCTTCATCAATCGCTTCTTCTATCGGAGCTTCCATTTCATCCAACAGCTTACTGTAGGTATTCGAAAACTCATCCAATAATCCCGGCAGTTTAAAAATATCACTGTATGGAACAGCCTTTTTCATAATGGATTTCACCTGCTCCACGATGGATTCTATTTCTTTATTCACGATAAAGGTACGGCTGTCATCATAAATCGCCATCAGACGGATTGCACGGTCAAAGATCGTAATCTGATCCCCAGAAAAGAATTTTTTCACTGGTTCATAATCCCCCGCAAAATCGAGATAATCATCCCTGTCACTGTCAACAGAAGCAAAGAATTCATTAGCGTTCTTTAACTGGGACACGTCATTCATCAATTTTTTCCCTTGAAGTACCAAGGATTTTCCCGGATACAACGGCTGGCTCTGATAGCGGATTTCCAGTTTTTCCAGATCAGTCTTTAATCTTCCTGCATATCCGATAAAGCTGCTCATGACAGCATCATCGTCATCGCTGGACGGAGATACTCCAAACAGCTCTTTCATAACCTCCCGCACCGCTTTTTTCTGCTTCTCGCTGGCACGGACACGTTTCTCCGTCATCAAACGCTCATTAAATTCTTTCCGTGTAATAAACCGGACAATCTCATCTACACTCTTTGACAGAAGGGTCACAGATTCACTATTTACAAAGAACGCAATCTCCCCGTCCTTGAACAGTTTTGCAACCAGCCACTGTACATCTGCTTCCACGAATCCATATGGTGCTTTCATAAATCGATCCAGCAGAGACTTCATGGAAGTCTTCGTATGACGGGACGTATTCACCGCAATATAATCATTCACATCATGCAAGGCAAGACTGTTCGGTGTCGTATTGGTTCCTGCTAAAGACAGCTGCTGGCTGCTATTGCTAAACAACTTCTTAATATCCGCTTCATTCATGGCAGTGTCAATATAAGAAAGTTTATGGTACACGGAAGCAACCAGTTTCCCAATGGCATCATTGATACGGGAAGAAACCTCTTTTACCGTTGTCTGAACCTGATCACCATTTACATAAATCACTGCCGATTTTAAAGATTCCTCCAAAAACAAACGTGCAGCTGCACTTCTCTCACGCAGTTCCACCTTTTTTGCTTCCTTGATCTGCTCGTACTTTGTCACCGTATTGGTAGCATCGAAACGGATAAACTTTTCTATCTGCAAGGAAGAACGGATTTCATCCAAAAATGAACGGTCATCCGGGAGCACCACTAATACACAGTGACTCTGTGCAGACAGTAACCGCATAGTTGTATCATCTGCAACTTCATCGCTGTTTGGTGTCAGGATTTTTAAGGTAATATCATAATTCTGACCGGCTTTATATGGCTTATCATCCACCACCTGGTTAAATCCAAAGGCATAACGGCCATTGAAAGCAGGATAGCGATACTTCTTTTCATCAAATAAACCGTCAAAAATCAGTTCCGATACCTTGGCTGTAATCTCTCCTGCATCCACAGGCTGTGCTTCGATTGCCCGATTGATCTCCTGTTCTTCATTGGTCAGGAATACGTAAATATCCCCATTTTTCTGCACCAATGTCTGACGAATGAGCCGCTTCAGGGCATCTTCTACATTCTGCGACAGTTCCATACGGTCATTATCCATATGGTCTACCATCAGACTGGTAATATTCTCAATGTTGGCTTTGATTTCTTTCACGTACTTAATCATAAAGAGTGTCTTGAGTACATTCACATCAAAGCATTCTTCAGCATGATCCGGATTCAGATAGTCATTATCCAAGGCACGGGAAATAACGCCCTTGTGGGAGTGGTCCAGAAACTGCTCCAGAGCGTCATAAAACATATGGAACGGCACAATCGTACCGGTTTCTTGATTCATCACACGCATGGCAGACTCTTTGAACAATGCTAACATAGAACGCTCTCCCTCTGCCAGATGCTTACCGGATGCTCCATGGGTACGGATGGATGTCAAAACACTTCCTAACAGATTAAACTGGTATGGAATAAACGGATAAACTTCAGCAAAGTTATTCCGGTCTGCATACAGCTTTTTCTCCACGCCATCATTAAACAGAATCAGATTCTTTGCAATGATCTCTTTTTCATCATAGTATAATTCCAACGTCTGAGCAGCCGTTTCCGTTTTCTTCAAAACCCTCTCACGGATAACCTCATCAACATTGGCGGAAGACAGAGACAATCTGGTATCAAAACGTCCCTGAATCTTTGAAAAATCATTTCCCTTTGTTTTTGTAATCGAATCAATATCCTGCTGGCTGGTTACAATGACCCATGCTTTTCCATGGCAGGCGGTTCCCAGATTCTCTACTACAGTCTGAAGGTTAAGCATCAGACTGGAGTTATCGCCAATGTACTGTCCGATCTCATCCACCAGAAATACGATATGGTGGTTATTACCTTTTCTATCCAGGTATTTCTTGACCATAGACGCAAATTCTTCAATAGTGATGGAATATGGTCTGGTTGCTTTTTCGCATATATTACGTGCTGCTGCTTCACTCATATAGCCCATATCTACCAGCACATCTACAAAATCATCCTGAATAAAGTCAAAATCGCTGCGGGCTTCTTTCCAAGGCTTACCAAAGGACTCCTCAAACGTCTCTTCAAATTCTTCGTACCTGTGGGCTTCTGTCAGGTTCCGTTCCACATCTGCCAGTGCCGGTATTGCACCATAAAATCCCTGCATTTCGTTAAACACTTTCAGGAATACAGAGAGGATGGCCTCTTTATTCTCTTTTCCATTCATCTCACTTTTAGAGTCAATGTTAAAAAGAGCAACATCCGTCGGAATCGTAGCTGCCAGCCTCATATCCGCCAGCACCATACGGTCTTTGATCTTTTCATCTTCCTCAAAATATTCCAAAGCAGTCTTTCCATTGACTGTTTTATTTTCCAGAAGATAAGACAGGATTTTCAGAAAGTGGGATTTACCACTTCCAAAGAAACCTGAGATCCACACGCCCATTTTATCTGTTGTTCCGGTAATCCCACGCTTATAACTATCAAAAAAATCACGAAAATGTTTCTGTAACTCACGGGTTACTACATACTCTTCCAGTTCCTGCTGGATATTTCTGTCATCATCCTGACCCACCTTAATAACGCCTTTCAGGTCACGGTCAATCGGTTTTACAAACATTTGCCCTATTTTCATCTTGCGTACTCCTTTACTCAACCAGCTTAAACGCCCGATAATAATTGTCATCCTTGATCTCCCCAAAAAGGATCAGTTCCTGTCCATCATACTTTCCTGGATAAAACATCACAACCGGTACATTGTCAATGACCTGATGAAGATTATTCAGAACGGTATGTGACCGAAGAATCGGATAACACTTTCCTATTCCTACAAGAAACACAATCGCCTTTTCCGGTGTGCGTTCCCTGATATAATTTACAATCAAACTGTCTTTAGCCGTGATACGAAGCATATTTCCCACGGCTTTTGTAATCCGGTCAAATCCCCTCTTTTTTTCAAATTCATAGCATTTTTCCAGATAACCTTTTTCTTTTAGGATTTCTATAATAATCTCATACAGATCAAATACCACAATACGATATTCGTCATCTGACTGCTCATTCTTTTTCCGGATATATTCAACCCTTTCACGTACCAACAATTCCTGCTCCGGAGGATAGTCAAAAATATAATATCCGACTTCATTCCCCAAACCTTTATTTTTCCGGAATGAAGGCTTTTTTATCATAGCTTCTGCCTGATCCAATCTTTCTTCCAATGTATTCATCTTAGTTTACCCCCGTCAGAGCCTTTACCAGCACTTCTTCATCAACTGACTGCAAATACCTTTCCAGCGCAATATCCAAGATAGGCGGTGTGATCATTTTCTTTTTATCGATCACGGTCAGCAAATTGGCATCTGTCATAAAGTTTAAATAGCAGGAACGAAGATGGCGTTTTGTACTGTCCTTCCATCCGGCAATCAGCTCACTCTGTGCTTCTTTCCTGGTAAAGAACACATTCACATCTGATTCTTCCATAATCTCTACACCAAGAATCACTTTTTCCCGATAGGTTTCATATACAAACTCAAAAAACAACCTGTCTGTTCTTAATATTGTAACCAGGTTGATCAGTTTCTGTGTCGCCAGATCAGAAGTACAGAACAAATCCACAAGAGTATCATCCATTGCTTTCACACGGGTAATGATATATCCTGCCATACGCAGTGCACGGTACTCCTTTGCTGCTCCGAAGAGGTTCTCCTCCACACATTTTTTCTTTATATCGTCATATGCCATTCCTTCCTGTCTCATTTTCACTGCCTTCTTAAATTCCAGAAACCAGAATGACTGAGACATAAGACCTGCGCTATATTTCTTACATTCCATATGAAAAACCTCTCTATTCCACTGTCTTTTCTCTATTCTCATCTATTTGATTATCAGGAATAATATCTACGATTTCATCGACTGTGCAGCCCATATGAATACAAATCTTTTCGATTACTTCCATAGTGACATTTTCATTATTCGCAAGTTTCGTAACGGTATTGCTGCTAATTCCCGTCAGTTCCCTGAAATCTTTCTTTTTCATATCCCTATCTATCAGCATTTTGAAAAGCTTTTTATAAGATACTGCCATACCTGATACCTCATTATTCACGTACTTTTTATCTTCTCATGCTACGTATATTATTGTAGCATAGAATTCTTTCTTTGGGTATCAAAAAAAATGGTGTTCGAGTGATTTTTCATCGTTTTTCAAGATTTTCACAGCGAAGGAGTTTGAAAATGATATTCAAACTCCTTCTCATGCCATGCTTTCCAATATTCTGGTAAGATTACTCCTCCAGATACATTTTTACTGCATTAAAACACTTCAGCGCCTCTGAATCTGCATCATTAAAATTGGACGAAAATGTCTGGAGGCTGCCAGATGGATCTGTCGCCAGATTAGTCAGTGTCAGATAAGCATCATATAATTCCGCTACCGCTTCATACGCATCCTCATATTCATCCGGTGGATTTTTCAACTTCTTCATCAGTGAGTTTACTGTATCCTGATTATCCTCAATACCGCTTATCTGCAGACTGAAAGAAGAATCGGAATATAAATTCTGTAACGCATCATTAAAATCCGATACGAAATAACCACTTGGTCTGGTATATTTATCAGTCGAATCATCCCGTTCCTCATAAATTGCGTTGTACCAGACTTTTTTTATCAGATTTCCACATGTTTCCGCATCACCGGCTCCGGATAGCATAGAATACGTTACAAGTTCCAGATTAGCAGAGTATTCTTCAATTCTTTTTGCTGCTTCCTCTGCCTCTTTTTTCTTTTGTCCCTGCACAACAGCCACTGCAATCAGTGCGACAATTAATAATACTACAGCCGCAATCGCTATTGTTTTCTTTGATTTTTTTGCTATCTTTACTCCTGTTACTTCCACCTGCTGTGGTGCTGTTTCACTTTCTTTCGCATCTTCGATAGGGCATCCGCACTTCGGACAGACATCTGCCTCCGCATCCAATTCTGCACCACATTCCTGACAGTATCTTTTTTCTTCCGGTATCAGAACTGCTCCACAATGCACACATTTTTTTGCCTTATCTGATACCTGTTCTCCACAATTCGGGCACTCCATCATTGCCATAATTTTTTCCTCCGTGTAATTTATTTTTATAATTATGCCTGTGCAACATTTTGATGTAACACTGGTTTTATCCGTCTGTATATCTCAAGCCCCTGTTTTTTTCCAAACCTGTGCAGGGAATTCAGGTAAATGATCTTCGGTGTTTTAGCCGTTTCCATCATATTCTGGATTTCCGACATTTTACTGGCATAATCTGTTCCGCCGAATATTTGTCTCAAAATCTCCTGTAATCTCATCCGCTCCTCATATCTAGCCTGGAACACATCAATATCCACTCCTGCCAGTTTTTCCTTCAGGCGTTTTACCCTGTTACTATTGTCATTGCTGGCTATCAGACTTCTTTCAACAGATGGAGAAATTATAATCTTATTATTGGATGGCAACCTCACATCCCAATAATCACGCACTGCCTTGTATCCCTGATCTTTACTGATGATTGCAACACGTTCTTTATGTCCGGTACCATAAAACTCTCCCACTCTTGAAGCAATATAGAAATCTAAGCCATTCTTTCCCGTATTTTTTAGTTTACATGTATCGAAATGACAGCCCGATCTTTCAATATCCTCCAGGTATCTGTTTTCACAGCTGTGGGCAGCATTACTGAAGAATATCGTAAGATAATCAGTTTCTTCCAGATAATCCACACCCCGAAGTCCGCCACTTCTTACATTTTCAAAATCCACCAGAAAATACATATCCTACCCTCTCTTTCTTCCTCGACTGTTTTTCTTATGCTCTACAATCTCCTCTGACCAGTTACCATCAAATACTTCTTCCATGCTTTCTGCCTGTACTGCTTTTGACACCGCCCTGCCCACGGCTTTGAAATTGATAGCAACACCTTCCGGGTCATTTTCATATGTCACAGAACGGTTACGGGCAATACCGATTTTTTCCGCTTCTTTCCCGGCATCAATATTGGCACCAAGGAATAAGAATTCCCATCCACACTCTTTTTTTGCTCTGATCATTCTCCGGACCTGTTCATATGTAAAATTTTCACTGGAATTTTCCAATCCATCCGTAGTAATAACAAAAATGACTTTTTCGGCTTTGTGTGCTTCCGGGAGATGTTTCTGGACATTATCAATCTTTTCAATCGCTGCCCCCACTGCATCCAGAAGTGCCGTACATCCTCGGACATAGTATTCTTTTTCAGTCAAAGGCTCAATAATCTCAATCGGAAAGCGATCATGAATGATCTCCACCTGATCATCAAACAACACTGTTGTTACATTTACCTGCTTACCTTCTGATTTCTGTCTTGCAATCATTCCATTAAATCCGCCGATTGTATCGCTCTCAAGACCTCCCATGGAACCACTTCTGTCTAAAATAAAAACCAACTCAGTTAATCCTGTATTCATGTGATTACCTCCTTCTTGACCCTGTTTTATAGGTCATAATGGCATCCCATTGCGGGATTACCTCCTTCAATCGTTTATAATCACATTTTATATACAGAACCAACTGAGTTGGTCGCATACCAGGCGACATTGAAATTTCGCCTTTCCTTTTCACTTAACCAAATACCGGCTGCCCATAAGCATACAATACGTCATTGATTTCAAACATATCATAGATTTTATTCTGCAAAAAATATGCCACTATAATATCTGTTTTGGAACTTCTGGATAATGCAAACCCGGCACTGCGCAGCAAATCCTTTGCTTCATCCAGGGATAACTCTAATGCTATCGTAAAAGCCAGCACCGTTTTCTTATTTGGTGCGTAGTTGATATCTTTCCGGATCTTTGAAAAATGTCTCCGGTCAACATATGCTTTTGTATATACTTCAGAATCTGCCAATCCCCTCTCATCAATCATACGAAGAAGACGCTGTGAAAATGTCTCTTCCATCTGATTCATCAGATCATCTATGTTTCGGTTTGTCGCCATTGTTTGCGACATTTCTTTGGTAATCTTCGTTTTTTTCATGCTGCCCACGTCAAATTCTGCTGGAGCAGACATATCTGTCTCATAGTCAGCAGGTGCTTCCTGCTTCTTCTGTTCCTTTCTTTTTTTCCGGAAGCTTGTTATTTTATCAAAAATGGATTTCATTTCTTCATCCATCCTAATATCATCTGTCCCTGGCTCGTAGTATTTGTCTATGTACTTTCCAACTTCTTCAATCAATTCTTTGTTTGCCATATACTTTATACCTGCCTTACTATTTCATGTTCTCATTATAAACCAAATTTGGCTTTAATTCTATACTCACAAATCTATCAGGTATCTGTTCTCTCCCGGTCGCATATCAGGCGACATTTTAAAAATTAAAAGATTATATTCGTAATGGATGTTTTTTCGAATAAAAAATAAATTCCGTATAACTTATTACGGAATTCATTTTTTTCAAATTTTAAAAATCTAATTTGGCATTAAAATAAATCAATATATTATCAATTACATGATACTGTTATAATGATGCCGGAAAGCACAGAACACACACAACCCTATGGTAAAAAAACACAGAGCTGATTTCCATATGCCTGAGAGGGAAATTAGTCCAGTAAATCAACGTCCTTAATCAATAGTTTGAATTGTACTTTCCCCCTCAAGTGCCAATTTTTCTCAATAATCAATTAGAATTCTAATACTATCAAATTGCATTTTAATTAATTCATTAGTGGGCAATTTCCCTTTCACCACAAAATCCAGATTCTGATTAATTGCTTTTACATTCTTTCTGCTATTTTCATTTAATAGTCCTGGTTTCAATAAAGTACATGTCTCCAACAGCATCACATACAATATTTCTTATATGCCTCCATCAAATTTAGGAATCAGTCAACAAACATTATCACGTTGGCAAAAGGAGCTACGTGAGACAGGTGATATTGAATGCCGTGGTTCCGGTAATTATGCTTCTGATGAAGCAAAAGAAATCGCACGATTAAAACGTGAACTTCGTGATGCACAGGACGCTCTTGATGTACTAAAAAAAGCAATCAACATTCTGGGAAAATGACGGAAGCCATTTATCTCGAAGTTGCTGAGAAGGCAGAAACTGCCCATAAGGCTGGACGCCGGGTTTCTGTCTCCGGAATGTTGAAATATCTCGGCGTTTCCCGTTCTGGTTACCGTGCATGGCTAAAACATGTTCCTTCAAACGCTGAACAGCGTCGTGAAACGGTAAAAGCCAAAATCAAGGATATTTATGATGAATCAAAACAGAATTACGGTGCCCCAAAGATTACCAAAGAACTGCGAAAATCAGGGGAAATAATCTCTGAACGTACAGTTGGTAAATACATGAGGCAAATGGGAATCAAAGCACAATGGGTAAAACCATGGACTATTACCACAAAAGATTCTGACTTCAGTAGCGAATTGCAAAATATCCTTGATGAACAGTTTAATCCGGAACGCCCAAATGCTGTCTGGTGTTCTGATATCACATATATCTGGACGATAGACGGATTTGTTTATCTAACCAGTATTATGGATTTATATTCCAGAAAAATCATTGCCTGGACACTTTCTAAAACACTGGAAGTATCCTGCGTGATTGAAACAATAAATAAAGCTAAAGCAAGACGTAAAATCGAAGAACCATTGATTCTGCATTCCGATCGTGGCAGCCAGTATGTATCCAAAGAATACAAGAGGATAACTGCCGGTATACAGTGTAGCTATTCGAAAAAAGCTTATCCTTGGGACAACGCATGTATTGAATCATTCCATTCATTGATCAAACGTGAATGGCTGAACCGCTTCAAAATCCGCGATTATGATCATGCGTACCGATTGGTCTTCGAATATCTGGAAGCATTCTACAATACAAAACGTATTCATAGCCATTGTGACTATATGTCTCCAAATGATTATGAAGAACTGTATCGTAGAATCCAGAAAGACGAATTGCTGATGGCAAGTTAAGATGAGGAAAACCTCATTTTAACTTGTACTAAATCTTGACATAGGACCATATCATAATAATCATTCTTAGCCGATTATAAGCTTCCCAACTACATATGGGTACCTTTATCTTTATTCACAAAATAAAATTCCCATCTATATTTGAGTATCTTTTTTTCTTTATTTTCATAAACAAGTTCCCAGCTATATGTGAGTATTTTTTTCTTTATTTTCACAATCAAGTTCCCAGCTATATGTGAGTATCTTTTTTCTTTATTTCCGTAATCAAGTTCCCAGCTATATCTGGGGTATCCTTTTTCTCTATTCACAAGATAGAATTCCCATCTCTATTTGAGTATCTTTTTTTCTTTATTTCCACAACCAAGTTCCCAGCTATATCTGGGTATCTTTTTTCTTTATTTTCATAAACAAGTTCCCAACTATATGTGAGTATTTTTTTCTTTATTTTCACAATCAAGTTCCCAGCTATATCTGGGTATCTTTTTTCTTTATTTTCATAAACAAGTTCCCAGCTATATGTGAGTATTTTTTTCTTTATTTTCACAATCAAGTTCCCAGCTATATCTGGGGTATCCTTTTTCTCTATTCACAAGATAGAATTCCCAGCTATATGTGAGTATTTTTCTTTATTTCCACAATCAAGTTCCCAACTATATATGGGTATCTTTTTCTTTATTCCTGCTTTATGCTTTCAATTTGTATTGTAGAAGCGATATGCTGTAATGTGCAATAGCTTTTTCTATTATGGTTGTATATTCATTGCAAATTTCGCCCAAACAGTGTAAACCTTTTGATGACTCGGTCCGCTACTTTTACTCAGGCGGTGTATGTACTACTACAAATGTCTTCAGGCTTCAATGGCAAGGACTAAAGTCGGCGCTAATATGCCCCATTGACCCCTGAATCTATTTGCAGTTTATGGGTAATCAAGCAGGCAATGGCATAGGCTGCTTCCGCTCACAATAAAGCACACGGGTGATGCATTCCGAATACACCGCTTATGCGAAAATGACATTCCGTTTATTCGGAATGTGCAATTCATTGATTCTGACTAAATCAAGTGGATTTTTTAGATAAAATCAAACATTTTTCACACGTGAATTTCATTTGATAGTTTAAATTTATAATGTGTTTATTTTCTCGTTAAAAACAAATTCCGTATAACTTATTACGGAATTTGTTTTTTTAATAACGTTTAAATTCAGTTTTAGATTAAAATAAATCAAAAATCATTTCAAAACTTAGAACATAAAAAGTATGTGTGTAATTCTCGAAAAATCTATACGACAAATGACCATTTTCTACATAGATTACCTTACAACTCAATTTTGCTTCAGAATATACTTTTTCTATAAACCTCTTTTTCTATCATATATGTGCAAAATGGGAATTCCCGGGACAAATGTTTTTCCACACAACCGAGAAATAATACCCGCCACATTTTCACGCCAATAATCGAAAAAGAGAAAGATGCTGCCTAAAAAGCAAACATCTTCCTCTTTTTCGACTACAGTTCCTATCTTATGTTTTGCAAACAGATAATCTAAATGTACATATCAATCAAATAATCTGCTTCATATGCATTTCTTTCATCGTAAATAAGCCCAATGGTACAAACGTCGTATTCCTGACCGCCTCGCATATAGTAAACCTTAAAACCAAATGCTTCTCCACCATTGCGTTCACAATCTAATTTTTCGCACCTCTCGCATTCGACTAAAAGTCCGTCAAATTCGCGCCATGGAATATACGCGTGTGTATAGGACTTATCACATGAAGAATTCATTTTTATAATCTCTTCATGCAATCTTTCTTTCATTTCGTTCTTAAGTAAATCGTTTGTAAAACTACTACTTATACTTCTCTCAGACAGATAATCGTTTCTAAAATTCTTTTTCATAAGCATTACTCCTTTCGTTCTTTCCGGTTTTCTAGTTGTTACTTTATTAAATAGTTTTTTACTGCTTTTCATGCATTTCACCTCCTTTCTTTCATATACAATAACATTTTTAGAATCTCCTATTTTTTCTCCAAAGGAAAAATAGCAGTGACATCAATTTATATATAAGTTACATCTCATGAAACCAAAACTCTTCGTTATTCGTGTATACTTATAATACAAATTCAAAAACAAGAAGAATTCCCTTCTCTTCTTCACCAAATCAAAAATTCCATATTCATTAATGGAACTACTAAGACATGCACACATAGTGCTATCGTTTCATACATTTAGAAAAAATAGGGGAAAACAGATTATGAATAAACCAACCTATTACCTCTGGCGGAATGATTTTTCGTCACAGCAAGAATTTGAAGAAGCAAAGGTACAGTTTTTGAATTTGGGATTTCGAGTGGTTGTATTTCTTGATGGAAGCAGCGAGAAAAATATCCATGACGGATTAAAATCTCTAATCAAAAACCATATCTAATCATC